>JBEKXM010000015.1:0-19388 GCA_049512115.1 Tepidisphaeraceae bacterium
CTGGCGGCGCTCATGGACATCAAGGGGGAAAGCCCGTTCAAGGCGATCGCGTTCTCGAAGGTTTCGCGCATTCTGAAGGACATGACGCTCGATCTGCGCGAAGCCTGCCGGGATGGAAAGCTCAAGGATTTGGAGGGCATCGGGCCGTCCAGCCAGCGGATTATCGAGCAATACGTCACGACGGGCAAAAGCGAGGATTTCGAGGAGGTTGCGGCGAGCGTGCCGGCGGGGCTGATTCCGATGCTGGATATTCCCAGCCTCGGCCCCAAAACGATCGCGACGTTGTGGAAGCAGCGGAAGATCACGTCGGTGGAGGAACTGGCCCAGGCGATCGACGCGGGAAAGCTCGAGGGGCTGAAGGGAATCGGGGCAAAGAAAATCGAGGCGATCAAGGATGGAATCGCCCTGCGGGCACAAGCATCGCGGCGAGTGGGGATCGTCGAAGCGATGGAAATCGGGCGGGCGATGCTCGACGCGCTCAAGCAATTGCCCGGCGTGTCGCAGGCTGAGATTGCCGGGAGCCTGCGGAGACGACGGGAAACCATCGGGGACATCGATCTGGTGTGCTCGCTGAAAGACCATTCGGCAGGAGAGGCGGTGTCGGCGGCGTTTGTGAAGCTGCCGCTGGTGCAGCGCGTTCTGGCGCAGGGACCAACCAAGGCCAGCATCCTGGCCAACCGGGGATTGCAGGTCGATCTGCGGATCGTGCCGGCGGAGAATTTCGGCGCGGCGCTGCAATATTTCACCGGATCCAAGGAACACAACACCAAGCTGCGGGGACTGGCGCAGCAACGCCAGATGACGCTGAACGAATGGGGCCTGTACAAGGTGCACGAGTACGACCGGTCGGAAAAGAAGCCGGGTTTCCCGCCGAACGCCAGGCCCGTTGCCGGCAAAACCGAAGAGGAGATTTACAAGGCGATGGGCATGGCGTGCATGGACCCGACGCTGCGCGAAGATCGGGGCGAGATCGAAGCGGCGCTGGCGGGCAAGTTGCCGAAGATCGTGCAACTCCAAGACATCCGCGGCGACCTGCATTCACACACGACCGCATCCGACGGCCAGGGAACCATCGAGCAGATGGCCCAGGCGGCGCTGGAGCGCGGATATGAGTTCCTGGCCATCACCGATCATTCCAAGACGCAGGTGATCGCCAACGGGCTTTCGGCCGAGCGGCTGATGAAGCACGCCGCCGAGATTCGGCGGGTCTCGGATCGGATGAAAGGGATCGTGCTTCTGGCCGGATGCGAGGTGGACATTCTGGCGGATGGCCGGCTGGACTTCGAGGACGCGGTGCTGGCGGAACTGGATTTCGTCGTGGCCAGTCCGCACGTGGCGCTGAAGCAGGAGCCCGCCAAGGCGACGGAGCGGATTTTGCGCGCCATCGAGAACCGCTACGTCAACGTGATCGGGCATCCGACGGGCCGGTTGATCTTCGACCGGGAGGGACTGCCGCTCAATTTCCCCCGGATATTCAAGGCTGCGGCCGAGACGGGGACGGCGCTGGAGATCAACGCGGCGTTCCCGCGTCTGGACCTGAACGACGCCAACGCCCACGGCGCCCTCGCCGCGGGGGTGAAGCTGGCGATCGACACCGACGCGCATTCGGTCGAACAATTGGATCAGATGCAATTCGGGATTTTCGTGGCCCAGCGCGCCTGGGCGACGGCGGCGGACGTGATCAATTGCCTGAAGCCGGCGAAGTTGAAGGAATTCGTCGGCCGCAAGCGGGGATAAAAAAGAAAACGGACCGAAGGGGAGCCACCGCCCTCGGTCCGCATCAAGGTCCCGATTTGTTGATTAAAAGATAACGCGCCGTTGCGAGGCGTCAATATGCTGCGCGGAGAATTTGCCGCGCGGAGAATTTCGCGCGGCAGGTTGGAGGCTTAAGTTTCAAAAATCGCCGGCCGGAGGACGACGCAGCGCAGCGCCGCCAGGGCATCGACGAGTTCCTGATATTGCCGAGCGCCGTGATACAGGCCGATGATCGCCCCACCGCTTCCGGCGAATTTGGCGCTGGCGCCGACGCCCCGGGCGACTTCGACCATGCGCAAATTCGCCGGGGCGATGGGCATGATGGTTCGGCGAAGATCGAAATTGGCGTTCATGATCTGGTGCAGTTGGTCCCAATCGCCCGACATGAGGGCATCGCGGCCGCGATCGGTCAGATCGCGGAATTTCTGCATCGCCGCGATGACGGTCTTGTCGCCGCCGTCAACCAGGGCGCGCAGATGGCGATGCGGAATGTCGCTGCTCTCGGCGCAGTTGGGATCGTAGGCGAGATAGAGCGGCGGGAGCCTGGACGGGTGAAGCTCGTGGTAATCACCGTAGCCGCGCGATTCCACGAGTTTCCGGTCGAGATCCATGTAGACGATCCCCTCGTAGGTCTGGACGACGCGGTCCTGCATTCCCGCGGCGATGCCGAGTTCCTCTCGCTCGACGCTCAACGTGAGCGTCGGGAGCAAGTGCTTGGGGATTTCCACCTCGTAGAATCTCATGAGGGTCCGCAAAGTGGAGACGACAATGGCGCTGCTTCCGGAGAGGCCGACAAGGCGGGGAATGTCGGTGTCGAACTGGACGGTGAAATTGCGATTGTGGAGTTCGCGGTTGTTTTGCCGGCAATAGTCGTGGAATCGTTTGACGGTCGCCTTGATCAGGCGCATGCCGCCGTAATACCCATGCAGGCGGACATCGCCCAGGAAGGCATCGACGGTCTCGAATTTGGTGAGATCGCCGCTGTCCGGGACGATTTCAAAATGCGGACTTTCCCAGAGCCGTACGGTGGCCTTGAAATTGCGGATGACGAAGGAGAGCGTTTTTCCGAAATACCCGTCGGAGGGGTTTCCGACCATTCCGGCACGGGCGAAGGCGTTGGCGGTGTAAATCATGACGGCTCCTGACGGCCGATGCCCTGAGCGAGGAGGCGCGGATCGAGGGTTTCCCGCCGGGGAACGCCGGTGCGCGCGTCGCCGCCGATGACGGCAAGCGGCCGATCCGAATCCGCCGCCCGGCGCAGGAGGTATTTGCACATCTCCGGCTCGATACGTAGACGCAGGCGGTCGCGGACGAGCAAGCGCAAATCGGAATCCTGCAAAATAAGGCGATCCTTCGGCGGAGTTTTCGCGCCGCCACCAATATACCAGAGGAAACGGCTGCAACGAACACCGCGCCCACGGCCATTTCGCGATTGGAAGGGAAGCAGAGGCTTCGCAGAGGTTTCGGTTGTGCAAAGGCGTGACTTGCACTACAATCAAAACACGAAAGGGCCCCGAGATTGCGGGCGTAGCTCAGTTGGTAGAGCGTCAGCTTCCCAAGCTGAATGTCGGGAGTTCGAGCCTCCTCGCCCGCTTTGGAAATTAAGTTCGGCTGAACGCTTGAATTAGATGTACCTGCCTGCGTTGGGCAGCGCAGCCTCGAAGCCTTGGAAAAGTGGTAGGACTACCACTTTTCGGGCAACCGGAGCTGCGCCATGCCCTTATGCAAAAAGATCCCCTCGTATTGCCTTCATAAGCCTTCGGGTCAGGCCCGCGTCATCATCGACGGCAAACACGTTTACTTGGGAGCCTATGGTTCGGCACAAAGCCGCGAACAGTACGCCCGGCTGATCGCCGAGCGTTTCAAGCCCGGTGGCGCCGCACCCGTGGCCCCATCTCCTGAGCAAGGATTCCCCGACCTTTCCATCAATGAGTTACTGGTGCGTTATCTGGAATTCGCCACCGGCTACTACGTCAAGAACGGCCGCCCCACAGGCGAAGTCTCAAATTTGAAGGATGCCATGCGCCCGCTTCGAGAACTCTACTCGCATTCCCTGGCGAAAAACTTCGGACCCAAGTCATTGACAAGCGTGCGGCAATGCATGATCGACGTCGAGGATCTCTCTCGTGGCGTGATTAACAATCGGATCGATCGAATCCGCCGAATCTTCAAATGGGGCGTCAGTGAAGAGTTGATTCCCCCTTCGGTCCACGAAGCTTTGCGGTCGGTAAGCGGCCTGCGCTTCGGACGGTCCGCCGCTCGTGAAGCCGAGCCGGTAGGACCGGTACCCGATGAATGGATCAATACGACACTGGAATTCCTCCCCCCACAAATCGCGGACATGGTTTGCCTGCAGCGCGTGACGGGCATGCGAGCCGGCGATGTTGTCCGTATGCGCGGCTGTGAGATTGACCGCGGCAATGATGTCTGGGTCTATGAGCCCAGCGACCACAAAATGCGGCATCTGAATCGACGACACTGTATACAACTGGGACCCCAGGCAAAAGCAATTTTAATGCGGTATCTGGACCGGCCGCCCGAAGCGTTCCTTTTCTCTCCAAGGGAAGTGATGAAATGGAGAAAGCTCCAGCGCAGACTGAAGCCGTCCACCCGAAAGACCCGCGTCTACCCGAGCGAGCTGCGCCGGATACAGCGAGAAAAAGAAGCGCGCCGGCGCAGAATTCCAAAATGCAGGCCCGGTGAGCACTACACCACGTGCACATACAATTTGGCGATTCGTTACGGTATCCAACAAGCGCGCCGGGCGGGAGTTGAGATTTCGTCTTGGCACAGCCATCAACTTCGAAAAGCCCGTGGATCCGAGGTTCGCCGCCAATTTGGCCTGGAAGGCGCTCAACTCATACTTGATCATGCGAGAGCCGATGTCTCCCAGCTTTACGCCGAGCGGGACTTGGAACGGGCACAGGCGATCGCTCGGCAAACAGGGTAATATTGCGATTCCGGCGTTTTGTGAACGACAGGAAGTGTGGTATGGCCAGACCCCGGCTCAGCCAGGACCGGCAGGTCCTGCGAGAAAAACTAGAAATCGTTGGGCGCCTGCTGAAGGTCTACGCAGATGGCGCGGTACGCGTCGAGGCGGAGATAGCAACCATTACAATCTTGCAGCCGAATATCATGGACGCGGATTTCGTGAAGGCAATTAAACGCGCGATGGTTCCCATGTCCAAACAGGGAGTGGACATTTCTTACATCGAACAGGACCTTAAGACAGAACAATCCAAACTTGGCGCGGGTTTTGCTTCCAAACTCACAGGTTTACAGAGCAAGATTGTCCAGTTTCAAAAAGACCTCTTGAGCAGTATCAGAGGCGGCCCACCGGTAAACATTCCCAAGTTCGTGGACGTTTTGCTCGATACTCTTTCCGCTGTCACTGAGCCAGCAAAAGCTTTGCGCGATCGTCTGACCCAGGAATTGAATCATCAGCCCAAAGGTAAAATCGAAACCACCGGTCAATACATGAGAGGACGCCGCGACGAGCATATTCGCCTTCTGTCAAAGGTTCACCATACACGTTCCGCCGCGGAGCTATTAAGACTGGCGAAAGAAGACCAGGAGCTACGCTCGATGCTGAACAGCGGCGTGAGGGTGACGACCGACGTAATCCGCAATGCGATGAAGAAGCGCAAATTAAAGCGGTAAAATAAAGCGACAAAAAATACGCGCCAAGAAGAAATTAATGTGTTTCTATTGGGCGTGTGCGCGAAAAATCCGCGGAATTTCATGGATTTCGGGGGTACTTAGCCGCTCGCGTCGGTTTTCTGATTCGGTTATCCGTCCCAAAAAATACCTGGAGTAGGTTTCCTTGCGTCGTGGCAGTTGATGTCCATGCGATGCAAGGAGACTCGAATGTCAACAATTCTGCTCGAACCTCGCTACTCAATGTCAAAGGCAGCCAAGCTGGTGGGGGTGCATATCGCGACCATGTGGCGATGGTATCTCCACGGCGTCCGCGGGCACAAATTGCCGGCGCGGCTGGTAGGTGGACGGAGATACGTCCTCGCCGCGGACCTGGACGCATTTCTCAATGCCATTGACAGTGGTCCACGTGCAAGGGACGCCACTGTGGATCGACGCGCCGACGAGGCAGGGAAACTGTAGGACGTTATCGGCGTCGGTGTCCACCGTCAAACCTCTCGTGATCACGATTCGATTGGGACCGCGAAAACTGCGGTCCGGCCACGCCGGCAGATTGCCGCCAACAAAAAACTCGACGACGCGGGAATTTCCTAATTGTTCTTGCCCGGCCATGCGCCAAAGGAGATCCGTCATGTCTACGCCCGATGCGGCCGCAGCAACGAAAGCCGTCGGGACCGAGTCCGTGAATCAGCCGTCCTTGATGGAATCCGATATTGAGTCGGACGCTCGCGCTGCCGCCTCGCTGCCAACGAAGCCGCAGCGGATGTTGATGGATCTGGCGAAGCTGGTTCAGCATCCCCTCCAGGCCGTATTCAATCCGCCGTGTTCGCAGGCGGAAGACGAGCAATTGGACGCCGATCTGGCGGCAAACGGGCAACGTGACCCGATACATGTCATGCCCCCGGGAAACAGCGCCGGGCTACCGGCATACGCCCTCGTCGATGGCCATCGCCGCGCCGCTTCGCTCGGCCGCCTGGGCAAAACATCCGCGCTGGTTCTGGTGCGATGGGACCTGCTGGATGCGGACGCTACAACGGTAGAGGCGACTTTCTTGCGATTCAATCAGATTCGACGCCAACTCGATCCTCTATCGGTTGCCAAAAATGTAAAGCGGCAAAAGGAGTTGGAAAATGGTGGCCGGCTCGGACGCGAGGAACTGCGAGCGCTCGACCGGACGATCAGCAACATGCTCGGCGGGATGGGCATCCGGAACGTCCAGCGTTACCTGCACGCCGTCGCCGCGCCGCTGGAAATTCAATCGGCGTTCCGGCGCGGCGATATCAATCTCACCGCCGCCGCCCAAGTCGGCGCCTTCGACGCTGACGTGCAGCAGGAGGTCGTGGAGGCGATTAAAGGCATCACCGACCGCAACGAAATCCGCGAAATCATAAAAACGTATATCAAGAAATACGGCGCGCAACCCGGTCGCCCGTTGTTTACCACGTTCACGCCTCGGGCAGTTAGGCTGATTCGTGATTTCGAAGATCGGCTGGCGGAGCTAGACGGTCATTACCCACAGTTGCACGGCCCGGCCCTGGCGCAGCATCGACCCGCGCTAAATGAGATCCAAAAGGCGGTGGCAAAACTCATAGCGGCATCGAAACGGCCTGGCGGTGATGTGCGCGATCTCCGAGATATTTTCGGCCATGAGAAGGACAGTGATGCGGCAGGTAAATGACCGGCAAACGCGTAGCCCTCGGACACGGTGTCCGGCCTACACGACGACTCTGTCCTCATTCAAGAGATTGAAAACATTTATGTCCGACGACACTCAAACTAATAGGCCTACACCATCCGCCCCGGCGCAGCGGGCGCTGGTCCGCGTACACGTCGGCGTCGCCCATGCAGTATTCGAGCCCAGGATTGCCCTGCTGGAAGAGGAGTTGACACATACCGCGATTGAGTTCGACGGTCCCCGCGTGACGGACGCGAGAGGTTCGCTGCTTCATCGGGAATTCTATTGGCGTGACCGTCGTGATCGGCTTGTCACCTGGACTGGCCTAGTACCGCGAAGCGTGTCGTTCCTTCGCGGCCGGGGCTTTGAGGTGATCGTCGAGGACAACCGCCCGCCGGTGGCGGAGAACCAGCCGGACGAGACCCTTGCGCTCGCCGCCACCGGCAGCCAGCGCCGGCTGTTCGACGCCCTGGCCCGGGAACCCTTGGGGCAGATCCAGGTGCGCGGCGATCGCCATTCGCTGGAATGCATCGGAAATATATGCCGGTCGTTTCCCATGGCGACCATCCTGATCGTCGCCGCCGGCGAGCGGCGCTGCGGATGGATCCGCCGGGAACTGAGCCGAATGCTGCGCCGGCCCGTTGATCTGGTGCGCTCCGGAAGCGTCTTTCCCCACAACCCCGTCATCGTCTCCACCTCGCGGCAGATCGGCATCTACGGCCCCGGCAAGGTGAACATCCTGGTCGTGGTCGACGCCGCGGAAATGGCTGGGAAGAGAATGACCGACTACCTGACCATGCAGGTGCCCGTGTTCCCCAGGCGGTATGCGCTGGTACACCGGTGCCGGCGCCTTTCTGACGGGGAGCGATTGGCCGTTGAAGCCGTTACCGGGCCGCTCATACACGGGCTGGAGAAGGCGCCGGCGCTGGTGCGGGTGCTGACCTGCAGGGCGCTGGCTTTCCCGAAAGTGAAAGCGCCGGACCCCTTGCAATACAGGCGATTGAACATCTGGCATCACCGGGAACGCAATGAGCTTATTGCACGGACCGCCCGGGCTGTTGCCGGGCACGACCTGAAGACGCTCTGGGAGCTGGGGCTGTTCCTTGAAGCACCAGACGAGAGCTGGCTTAGAAGCGCGAAACGGCCAAGCATTTACATCCTGGTGGAATCCCTGGAACACGCGAGGGAATTACACGAGCTTCTCCCGGATTGGGCAGTTGTTGCCCACCGGGAACCCCACGTCGATACGGCGCCGGACCAGGCCATCATCACCTGCGCCTGGGCCCTGAAGCGGCGCCCACAACCAGACGTACTTCTCCGCGCCGGCGATGAACCCCACCGGAAACAATTCCCGGGGCACCGGGAACTACTGGCGGTCATCCACCCAGCCGGCGACCACGATGCCGGACGCCAATATGTGATCGATTTTGACGATCACATAGATCAAACCGGCAGACCAGCGCTGGGACATCGGGATAGCCACCGGAACCCGCTTAAATATGCGGACGCCAAGCTATCCAGCCATCCTGGCACAAGGACGGCCTCAACGGTCCCCGGCGAAACCCGCGATGGCATCTCCACGTCCCAAACAACGGAGCACGCCATCAACATCATAAAGGAGGTGAATCCCGCCAACCCTCCCGGCTAACATGGCCATCCCGGGACCCACCGGTGCGACGCCGGGGAATGCACCCGCCCATACGGCCGATGCATACCGAGCCAAAATGATGGAAATGACACAAGAAGGTGCCATTCGTCATGGCTCCGCCGACGACAAGCGATTCTGGCGAAAGGCCAGGTTTCGCCGGGGCCGCCTAACCGCTGTCCCGGCGTTTGATAACAGAGGCAATATCCATGTATGACAACTTTCTCGTCTACGATACCGATCTGGCGCCGCTGCTGCGGGGTCAGGACCCGGCGCTGTTCCACGTCGGGGATCATCGCCGGCTGATCCGGATCCATGAAAAGCATGCTGCTTTGCGGGCATCCGTCGGAACCGACGGCGTGCCGCCCATCGGGCCGACACTGATGCGCCGCCTGGCCGACGCACGAACGCTGATGACGGCCTGCGTCGACCTGATGCGCGGCGGCGGCAAAGCCCCCGGCGTTGATGGGTTGACCCTGGAGATGTTGGACTTGCCGGAGCGATGGTCGTTATGCCGGCGACTCAGCCAGGAGATTCGTGCCGGAGAATATGCTCCCGGTAGGGACCGAATCGTGAAAATACCCAAGCCGGGCAAGACGGGCCACCGGGAACTCGCGGTCCAGAATGTCCGGGACCGTATTGTTGGCCGGGACACGGTTCGCATTGTTCAGCCCGTCGTAGACCCAGAATTTTCCCCGTTTAGTTTTGGCGGACGTCCCAAACGCGGCACGATGGAAGCGCTGGCGACCGCCCTAGCGCTGGCGCGGACTGAAGGCAAGTGGATCTGGATCGCCGCGGATGTCGAGAAGGCATTTGACCGAATCCCATTTGACCGCTTTTTAGTGGCATGTCACGCCCACCTCCCCGATGATGTTGTACGCTTCGTCGAGACCATCGCGTACAAGGGAACCCGCCGCGGGCTCCGGCAGGGAAATCCGTCGTCGCCGTTGTTTTGCAACGTCTTTTTTGATTGCTTTTTGGACCGGCCGTGGCACCGGGACCACCCGGATTTGCCCGTTATCAGGTACATTGACGATTTGCTTCTGGTCTGCGGTTCCATCGATCAGGCCAACGACGCCTACGCGGCGCTCGTGGCACGGGCCACGGGGATCGGAACGCCACTCAAGGGGTCAGCGGAAACGAGCATATTCAATCTAGGCGGCGGGGCGACGATCGAATGGCTCGGGTACCACATCGCTCTGGACAATGGGATCCCGGTGATTCGGATCGCCGAGCGGGCCTGGCCGAGACTTGCGCTGCGACTGGCCGCGGCGTATTTGACGCCCATTCCGCCGCTTCGAGCAGAGCTAATCATACGCGGGTGGCTTGGGTATCTGGGTCCCTGTTTCGAGTTCGAAGATCGCCCCGCAGTCGTTTCGCGCGTGAGGAGCATCGCCAGCGATCTGGCCTTTGAAGAGATTCCCAGCGACGCGGAGCTAATGGCCGTTTGGCGGGCGGCGTATCGGCGATGGAAGAAGGTGCAGCAACACGCAGCCGATGTGCTTCCACACCGCCTTTATCTGATACGACAGACGGGTTCCAAAAATGAGGTCGCCGCCGAGGTTCCTGAGATCGGGCACAGGGAAGGATTCACGGACACAATGTCCGCCGGCCAGAATGTCATCAATTCTGGATTTGGCGACACGGGTGACTAATCCATTTTAGTGGTTACGTGCCGTCCGTCTGTTTCAAGCGCCACGCTGGCCATCTACGGCGCCGGCAGGGTTGATGCCGGGCCGTGCGGTAGCCGCAGGAGAATGCGTTGCCGTAGTGTTGACGAGGGGCCGGGGTCGCAAGGTAAAATAAAGGCATGCGTGGTGATGCTCGTCGGAGACGTTCACCACTGCATTTGGCCGGCCCCGGGGCGTGATGGTCTCGGCTGGCGGATGAAACAACAAGGAACACTTATGACAGCCACGGAAGGCAATACCGCATCGGTTCCACCGGTCGCCACCGAAACCGGGAAACAGCGTGCACAATCGCCTGTGGGTCCTCCGCGGCGGCCAGGTGTAATCCTCATCCGCGATCTTCTAATCCCAACGCAGATAAAATTGGCCTCTGGCGACGTTTCACCGGAGATCGATGTCCGAGCTTTTGAGATCTTCCGCGACGCTATCGTACGAGAGGCCGGCAGCCGGGACGTCCTGGAGCAATGCCTGTTGGAGCAGGTGGCGGCGGCCCACCTCGCGAGTCTCTGCCTTCAAGCCCGCTGCGGCATTGCCCAGACGCCCGAGGCAGCAGGTATTTATGCCGCCTCCGCCGCGAAGCTGATGGGCGAAATGCGCCGGTCCATCGTGGCGATTAAAGAAATGCGCAGCCCGACGCTGCCGGCCAACATCACGATCGCTGCCACGCAGCAGGTGAACGTAAGCGGGAAGGCAGAGCCGAACGCGGACGCTGGCGACGAAAAAATGGAGTCACAGAGCGAAGTAGGAAGTAACAATGCACCGGGAAGCAGCCGCATGCGGCAAATCTTCGGCGAGGATGATGGCCGGGCGCAGGAACCGGATGCTGCGCGGACCGCTGACCGAAGCCGGGCGGCGGCGCCTGCGTGAAGCGGCGCAGCGTAATCAGCCCTGGCGGTCCAGTACCGGGCCGCGAACCGCTGGCGGCAAGGCCGCCTCCGCGCAGAACGGTCACCGCCACGGACCTCGCCCGGATTCACGGCGCCAGCTTCAGCTTGAACTTGCTGGTGTGACCGCCTTGATGAGCGAGATGGCGAGGCTGCGTCAGGCAATTGGCATGCGATGATGCGGCGATCGCCAGGAGGACGTGGCGGCTGGCGACGTGCTGATAGACTCTGAATTCGACCCGCCCTTTTTGGCGTGGCCCGCATGGATTCCAAGCATTTTCTGGGCAGGACCCATGGACCTCGCGATCTTCCAAGACCTAAATTCCAAGAAAGACATGGCGCATCTTTCCGGATCGCCGGAGGCCGAGAGATATCGCCTGCTCATGAAATGGCTCACTGGCAACCACGTCCGGCGCCGGGCGCTGGCCACGGAAATCGTCGCCGGCACGGGTAAGCTGGCGAAGTCGGTGCTGCTGGATGAAGCGCTGGCGCCCCGCAAGACGGCGCAGCAGCGCATGCGCGTTTTCGACGTCATGGAGCGGATCGGGCAGCCTTTGGACATGGATCAATGGATGGAACTGTACTCGTCGGTGTGGCGATACGGCCCAGTGGTTGCGGCGAGGATTTTGCCGTTGCTCCGTGCCCTGCAACCGGTCGCTGCGGAAGTGGCCAATCCTGGCGCCGCCAACTTACAGGCGTCCTAATAGCTCAGTTGCCCGGCAAGGCTGGAGCGAGCCCGCACGAGTACCGATGCCGGGCCAACGGATTGCCTTTGCCGACCTCCGCCAACGTTCCTGAGCCGGCGAGCGCGGGGGTGATCGTGATGGCTGGATTGGGAATTCTCAGCCGGAGGCGACGATCTTCGCCTTGCCTGCCATCGTGCTGTAGTTGACGAACGCTTCGGACCTACGCCAACGAGTAGCGGCTGCCTCGTTCATCCTTCAACGGCGTTCGCTTCAGCTTTCCCGCCTTCACCGTGTGCGCTACGTAGACCGCATCTTTTTTTCGTGTCTGATACGTAGACCGCATCCTTTTTCCTGACGTAGGTGGCTGGCAAACTTGCGGGCATGAACAAATCACCTCGCCCAGGCCCAGAGGAATGGCGTCAGATCATTGATGGTCAGCGGACAAGCGGACTCACCGTGGCGGCCTACTGCCTGGATCGAGGAATTACCCCGGGGTTCCTCTTACACCTGGAAGCGGCGAACCGGTTTTGGCGCGCCCCGCGACAAATGAGCCGGTGAAGATCGAGGTGTGATTACGCTTTGGTGAAATGAAACCGCACGCCCGCGGCTTGCGCGGCTGCCAGCAAGGCTTCGGCGGCCTTGAGATCGCGCAGGATCGGGTTGGGCTGCTTGAAGTCGTTCAGTTTGGCGTTCACGTACTCGGCCAGCGTGCGAAGGATTGTCAGTCCGTCGGCGGCCATGTACCACTGCTCGACGGGGAGACGCATCTTCGAGGGATCAAAGCCCTGATCTGTGAGTTGCTCGATGAGAGCGGCCTGGCTCTCCGAGAGCAGCGAGGTCATGTCCGGAATATTTCGGCAGCGCGCGGCGAAGTCCAGTTTCTCCAATTCGCGGCCGAGAGCCTTGCCTGACGAGGCCTTGGCGTACGTCGCTTCAGCATCGGGTAGGGGCTTTTCGAGTGCGATGATGATGCGCTGGGCCACGAATTTATCATACCGCGGGGGAGCGGCGATGTCTTGACTCCTCATCTGCCGCGCACTTGTTGGACGGTGAGCGATATACAAACCACATCCTACCTTGACGGAGCGGGATTTCGCCGTTTCCACCGGTCCGGCAGCCAGCCGGGCGGTTAACTGATCGGCGTGGCTGCCAAGTTGGTCAGCAGTTGCGTCAAGTAACGTTGTGGGTCGATGCCACGGCCGGCGACGTCGCGGCCCTGGACGCCTTCGCCGCGGCCAATGGCATCAATCTGGCGAATGTCCCCGAGCCGGCGAGCGCGGTGATGATCGTGATGGCTGGATTGGGAATTGCGCGACGGCGGCGGCGATCTTCGCGCCAAGCCAGTGCGAAACCCATACGTGCCGTCGCCATGGAATCGAGCCGCACCACTATCTGACGTAACGTGGGGTGCGGTTCGTACAGCGCTCACTCCCTTTTCGATTTGTCCTTCAATAATGGAGTTGCGTCCTGATCGTGCAGGGGTATTGCCCGGTCGGCCCAGAGTTGCGGTCTACGCAACGCTCACCGAATAAATCCTTTGAGGCCACACGCTACTTCTTCGGAATAATCTCAATCCCATTGATTTCTGGCGATTGTTCGCCAGCTTCGAATGTAATCGTCAGCTTGCCGTCTGTTACGGTGACGTTGTCGAACGTTTTGATGATCGGCTTGTCGGCGCCGCCGGCTTCTTTGAAGATGTCGAAATCCTTCAGTTGCTGGTCGCCGATCTTGACGTTGAAGACGCGCTGGCCGACGTCGGTGATGCCTTCGTAGGTTTCGCAGAAATAGAGTTTGACGATGTAGGTTCCGTTGGGAACGTCGCCGGTCCACTTCGTCATGTCGAAGTGTTCGTTGCGATAGAAGTCGGGCATGTCGGTGTGTTCGATTTTCAGGTCGGCATCGCGGTCGGTGGTGTCGCCGGCATCGAAGCCCTTGTCGGCCTGCCAGACGTGGCCGTGCGGATCGGTGAACGGCTTGTCCGAGCCGGCCTTGATGCGGATGGCGCCGTCGTCGGGCTGAGTGGTTGGCGTATCGGCCGCGGCGACTTTGGCAATGAAGAGAATGACGGAAAGACACGTTCCGAAGATGGCAAAAGTTCGTTTCATCAGCCGCTCCTTTTCTTTGAAATACTCATTCTAAAATCGACCGACATGCCCAGTGGCGCCGCCTCGCGCACGTGGATGAGGGTAGGCATTTGTGGTGGGAGGATCAAGTTGACGGGACGGACGATGACGGGACGGACGAGATCGAGACGGAGTGTAGTTCATTTGGCGGATACGACGTTGCGGCCTTGGACGCCTTCGCCGCCGCCAACGGGTTGCTGGTGGATGTGCCGGAGCCGGCAAGTGCGGTGATGATGGTAATGGCTGGATTGGGAATTCTCCGCCGCCGGCGACGGAGGAATTGAACGCTCGCAGCGGCTGGACAGGATATCCGCGCCGTGAAGGCTTCAGTCATGTGATCAGTGACACCGATGTCCCATGCATGACGTCGGGTGCGAAATGTTCCGATTCCTCTGGGCGATGCTGCATCGCCGCGCCAGCCGACCGCAGGAGGCGATCACCCAGAGAACGGCGTTGCCATTGGAAGGGCCGCAGAATCGTCTGGCTGCAATCCTGGGACGCTTGCCGGCGTTCCGGGCATTGCCCAATGCTTCCGACGTGTTACTGCCGGCAATTCGCCGGAGAAAGCGAACCGGCGACACTCATAGCCCCCCACCACGCGCGTTCTCACCGCGCGATGTGCGGGGAAGGCGATACGAATCTGGACACCGTGTCCACGGTCGCGCGTGATCTCAATAATTGAAACGGCGTCACTCGTGTCGTCAGCTCGCAACGCCGCTTAACTCACCCCGCCTCGCCGGATCACGCTTCTCCCGAACTTATCGTTGATCCGATCTGCCACCACGTCCAACTTCCTTTGCCGCTCCTTCTGCGGATCAGTGAACAACCCCAACTGCCCTTGGCCCTTGGTGAGTCGTTCCGCCGTCATGCCAATCAGCCGCACCGGCTGGAATGACCACTTGTTGAACAGACCCCTTGCCGCCTCCCAAAGCTCCTCGGTGGAGTTGGTGGGGTTGTCAAGCGTCGACGACCGGTTGATCGTCTCGAACTTGGCGAACCTGATCTTTACCACCACCCCGTGAGCGCGAAGCCCGCGCTTGCGTAAGCGGTGGGCGACTTGCTCCACCTGATGCAGCAGCACACGCCGGATTTCATCGGCATCGGCGACATCTACCTCAAAGGTCTGTTCATGGCCGATGGTCTTGGCCTCTCGATCGGGAACAACGGGCCGATCATCAATACCACGGGCAAGTTCGAAGTACCGCTTGGCCTCCGAGCCGAAGTGTTTCTCCAACCAGTCCAATGGTTTATTGCGCAGATCGGCGATGGTCCTGATGCCCAGCGGCGCCAGCCGTGCCGCCGTGGCCCTGCCGATGCCCCAGAGCTTTGTCACCGGCAACGGCGGCAGGATGCGGTCGATGTCGTCTGCGCCGATGACGACCAGGCCGTCGGGCTTTTTCATGTCCGACGCCAGCTTGGCCAGGTATTTGTTGGGTGCGAGCCCTACGGAGGCTGTGAGCCTCAAGTCTGACTTGATGCGCTCCTTAAGCTTGTGGGCCACATCCAGCGGTCTGCCCAGCGCCCGCTCCGTACCGGTGAGGTCGAGGAAGGCTTCGTCGATGCTCAGGGGTTCAATCACCGGCGAAAACCCGTCGAGGATCGAGAACATCTGCTCGGAAACCGCGTGATAACACTCCATCCCCACGGGCAAGATGATGGCCTGTGGGCAGAGCCGCTTGGCGATGGACATCGGTTGCGCCGAGTGGCAACCGAAGAGCCGGGCTTCATAGCTGGCCGTGGCGACTACGCCTCGTGGACCATCGTGGCCGATGAGAAGGGGCTTGCCCCGAAGTTCAGGATGATCCCGCTGCTCCACGGCGGCGAAGAAAGCATCCATGTCAAGATGAAGAATGGAGCGAAGCGGAAGCACGAGCGGCATTATACCTGTGGCTGGTCGACGGGAAGCGTTCTCCCGGCCGGGTGGATCAAGTAGTTCTGCGCGATCGTGGTGAACTCGGCAACTTGATCGCGCTGCCATTGCTCGTCGCGTCCCAACTCGGCGGCCAGAAGCTGGGCCACGGCGCCCGCCATGGTGATCGCCGCGGCCGCGTTGAGCAGCAGAGCGCGGGTACGGCGGGCCAGCACGTCGTCCACGGTGCGGGCCATCTCGTGGCGCGCCGCCCAGACGACCTGAGCCCCGTAAATCGGCAGGGCATCATGCAGCCGGCGGCGCAAGGTTGGGTCGCCCTTTATTAGTTCGCGGATAGCCGGGGCGTCCGACCCATAGTAGCTCAAGTCGCCGAACTGTTCGGGGTGACTGTGATAGCCATGGATTTTCAGCCCCCGCGTCACGCATGGCCGTTCGTCCAGCTTGGCCAGCGTGGCGGCGTGGTCCACGCAGTCCTCCGCCATCTTCCGGTACGTCGTCCACTTGCCCCCGGCGATGGTTAACAGCCCGCTCTTGGCCACGTGGATCGTGTGCTCCCGGGACAGGGCAGCCGTGTCCGCCGCGTCCGACGCTTTGACCAGCGGCCTGATTCCCGCGAAGACGCTCAGGATGTCGTCGCGCGAAGGGCGCCTAGCCAGGTACTGCGAGGCCGTCTCCAGGATGAAATTGATCTCCTCCTCCATGGCAACCGGCTCCAGGCTGACGTGCTCGATGGGCGTGTCGGTCGTCCCGAGCAGAGTGTGATTGTGCCAGGGAATGGCGAACATCACTCGTCCGTCACTGGTCCGGGGAACCATGATGGCCGAGTCGCCCAGCATGAATGAATGGTCCAGCACGAGGTGTATGCCCTGGCTGGGAGCGATCATCGGGATTGCGGCCGGGTCATCGATCCTGCGGACCGCGTCGCTGAATGCGCCGGTGGCGTTGATCACGCTGCGGGCGGTGAGGGTATGGCGTTCGCCGGTCTCCAGTTCATCGAATACCAGCCCGTCCACAAAGCCGTCATGGTCGTGGGTCAGGCCGACGACGCGGGCGTAGTTCAGCAAGACCGCCCCCTGCCGCTCGGCGGTCTGGGCCAAATCGATGAGCAGACGGGAGTCGTCGAACTGGCCGTCGTAGTAGAGGACGCCTCCGCGGAGGCCGTCCTGTTCGAGGGAGGGGATGCGCTGCAGCACCTCGTCCTTGGACAAAAGCCGCGACTTCCCAAACCCGAAGCGGCCAGCGAGCATGTCGTAGACCTTCATTCCGATGCCGTAGAACGGGGCCTCCCACCAGACGTAGTTCGGCACGACGAAAGTCAGGTCGTGGACAAGGTGCGGCGCATTCTGGCGAAGGATACCCCGCTCCTTGAGGGCTTCCATGACCAGGGTGATATTGCCCTGCTGGAGGTAGCGTACGCCGCCATGGACAAGCTTGGTGGACCGGCTGGAGGTGCCTTTGCCGAAGTCACTTTGTTCCAGGACGCATACGGAGTACCCGCGCGAGGCGGCGTCGACGGCGATGCCGATGCCGGTAGCCCCGCCGCCGATGACGGCCATGTCCCAGGGGCCGCTGCCGGCGAGCAACCGCTTGATTGACGTATCGCGATCCATGGAATGAACCTTCGAGCTTTGGACCCGGTAACGCGTTTTGTCTCCGGAGGATCCGCTCGCAGAATACCAGCGCCGTCAGAAATCCGCGCTCTCGCCAACAAGGGCTGAACTCCACACTCCACGTCTTCGAGCACGGCCAGCATAGCTTCAGCCTCGGCGGCGATGATCCCGTTCTAAGCACCTGGCCTGGAATCGCCGCCGAGTGGCCACGACAACATTAATTTGTCCGGGAGTAATTACCCACGCCGGCCTTGTGAACGGCACGGACTTCAACGTCCTGGCGGCGAACTTCAACCAGAGCATCAGCGGCACGGCCTCGGCCGGAGATGTCGCGGCGTTGGCCGCTTTCGCTGCGGCAAACGGATTGCCCTTGCCGACGTTCGCCAATGTTCCGGAGCCAGCAATGGGGAGCGTGATGTTGTTAGCGGGCCTGGGGCTGATCAGCCGCTGGCGGCGGTCATCGCGCCGGCCAGTACGATCAGCGTAGGAATGCGTTGGCGTAGCGGACACCAGTTTGGAGGGGCTAGCGTCTTCGAGCCGGGTCGCTCTGCTCGGGCTACGAATCGAGACAAGCCCCGAACCGCCGAACGAAGGAACCGGCGCGGGGGCGCGGGGAAATTGTCTTGACAGTTCGCTCCTTACAGCTGGTGTCCCGCTGGCTCCAGTTTTCTTATTCCCTTTCCGGTGCACAACTTGTGGCATGTGTAACAGCGGGGTTTGAGCTGGTGCCGACCGTAATACTCATGCCGACCCGCCGGTCATGCCTGTCGGCAGTTTACGCTCGGAGAACCGGGCAAACTGCGCGACGATCGGAGCGACGGTGCGGGGAGCAGTGGGCATGCCCCCACTCTTACATCCTGTCACGAGCGCGAGCAAGTCAGATTCTTTTTTGCCGCCGGGCTACGTTTAATCCCATGTTGCCGGCCTAGTTGCGTCGTTCACGCCATCGGCTCGCCTCGCGCGGTTGTGTATAGGGTGTACCACTCCTCGCGGGTGAGAGTCACGTCGAACGCCTGGGCGGTGGCCCGGATGCGTTCCGGGCTTGTCGTGCCGATGATCGGCTGAATGCCCGCCGGGTGACGGAGCAACCACGCCAGCACGATGGCCTCGCGCGATACCTTTTTCTCCTCTGACATTTGCTTGACCAGGTCTGCGGCACGCAGGGTACGGGCTTCGTCGCTATGACCGAGCAGACCGCCCGTCAGTTTGCCCCCTTCCAGCGGCGACCAGGCCTGAATCGTGATCCGATTCAGCCAGCAGTATTCGATTGTGCCTTCGCCTGGGTGCGTAAACTGCGGCTTTTGCTGGTTCACCGCGGTGCCGGCGTCAATCAATCCGCTATGCAGCAGGCCCAGGCGAACCTGATTTGCCACCAGCGGCTGCTTGACAGCCGTCTTCAACAGGTCGATCTGATACCACGCGAAGTTGCTCACCCCGAAATACCGCACCTTGCCCGACTTCTGCAGATGATCAAACGCCCGCGCCACCTCGACCGGCTCCATCAGCGCGTCCGGGCAGTGCAGCAGCAGAATGTCGAGCCGGTCGGTATGCAGCCGCTTCAGGCTGCCTTCCACTGACGCAACAATGTGCTCGTAACTGAAATCGTACCGGGTGGGGTCGGTCGGCTTCGGATTCGCGCCCGGACGAATACCGCATTTGCTTTGAAGAACTATCCTGTCTCTGAGCGATGGGGTCGCTTTGAGGATTTCGCCGAACGCCTGTTCACCCTTACCGCGGCAGTAGATGTCGGCGTGATCGAAAAAGGTGTACCCTGCGTCCAGACCTGCCTTGACGC
>JBEKXM010000016.1:0-19196 GCA_049512115.1 Tepidisphaeraceae bacterium
CGATGAAACCATCAGCCGGATCGAACGCCAGGAAGTCGCGGGCATTCTGTCCAAGCGGCTGCCGAAGCTCGCCACTGCGCTCGGCCTGACGCTCGAAGCTTTCAAGCGACGGTTCTGCGTTTCTGACGATGCGCCGTCTGCCGCCGCGAAAAAGGCGTCCGATCGCCACGCCGGCAACTTCGCATTGCCGGTTGGGTTGGAGATGCGGCGCATTCGTCCCGCGCGCGTTCTACCGGAGTTCCAGATTGGAATCGCCGCCAGCCGGCGCGTCGACAAGCTTTCCGAACATCCCGACTCCAATCGCCTGGTGGCCGCTTCCGATCGCCGGGCGTTTACCGCGCCCGTGGACGGCGATTGCCAGCATCCGAAATGGAAGCACGGGGAAATCGTCGTCTTCAGTTTCGACGCCGTTGAGCGCGAGGGCATTCTGCCCGGAAAATCCTATTACCTTGCCTTCACCGATGGCAGCACGACCTTCAAGCGCGTATTCAAAGACGAGAAGGACCCGGAGGTTTACATCCTGCGCTGTTGGAACCGCAGGAAATACCCTGCCGATCAGAGGGTTCATTCCAGCGAGATCGTGCGGGTCGCCAGGGCCGTTTCCAAACAGGTCGTCGTTCCCGAAGACGAGGATTGAGCCCCCCACAAAAATTCCGCTCCATTAGCCCCCCCGCTTTGGGGGCCGCATGTTCTGCCATCAAAGGAGAAAGGCGGCGAGGCGAACGATCGGCTGAAGTTTTTCAGCCGATCGTCCGCCCGCCGCCTGAGTTGTCTCTTGCAAATCGGGCAAACCGCGCGGACCTATGCCGGACGGTGTTTGAGCTTGCGTGCAATCCCATACAAGGCCAGGCCCGCTAAGCCCGCCAGGCTTTGCCACGCCGCGGTCGGCATTGGAACGGCGCTGCCGCCGCCACCACCGCCCGATTGCGAAAGCTCCTTCAACGCGAAGAAGCCGGTCCCCGAAGCGGCATCAATCAGAAGATTGTCGCCGGAAGCAGCACTACCCCACGACGAGGTCGCGCCTGCGTTCTGAACGCCGGTATAGCTCAGGATTTGCCCGGTGCTGTCTAATTTCACCGTCGTGTAGTTGTAACCAGTACCGATCGGCGGCGCAAAAACATTGGATACCGACGGGAACGTCGCGCCCGGTTCCATCAGAATGAAATCGAATCCGCTGAAGGACTGACCCGTGTTGTTCGCGATCAGTTCGTCCGTGAAATCAATCGTTGTCGCCGGGCTGCTGCCCCCGCCAACGTAATTGAAACCCACGAGGAATCCTTGGTTCGGAACCGTGAAGTTGGCGACCTTTTCGATGTCAATCTGACTGTCATTCGTGGTGACCGTCAGCGATACTCCCGTTGGCACCGTGATACTCCACCCATCGACCACGGCCGATTGATTATTTTGAATCAACGTCTGGGCCGACGCCATACGAGAGACACCCAACCCGGCGAGTGCCGCACATGCGGCTATTGCTGCTTTTCTGCATCCATTTCGCATACTTACCTCCCAAATTAAAAAACTACCGGCCGTGGTTCCTCAACGGCCTCCGCGTTCGATACCACATTCCACGAAGCGCGGTCAAGACCAAATATTTCCGTCAACAACCTATAACGAATATCCCGCCGTTTTCAAATTCGCGTAAAGATTGCTCAGTGCCGCCTGAATGTTTGTCACATCAGTCTTTAGGTTGTTGAGCATGGTCTGTTCGTTGATCCCGTACGCCGAACCGGCGGTCTGGTCTGTGACCAGATTCTGAACCGCATGGGTCAATGCGGCGGATTGCGGCGGAAACCACGTGTATACCTGAAACCATATATTGTTGGAATTGGAATTTCCGCTCGTAATCGTCGAATACTGCGGAAAACCAGCCATCAATCCCCAAACATATTGCCCGACGGCCAACCCATTGCGGGCCTGCAAGCTGTAAGTCTGCTCCCAGTTGTTTGTTATCCAGCAATTGTCGACATTGGGCAGAAATGCCGAACTGAGACTGCTTAACAAGTTGTTGAATCCGAAATTCCCGCTGCTGGCAAATTGACCCTGGGCGATTCGGCCATAATATACCCCGCCGTAAGTCCCTTGGTAAACCCCGGTTATCTTCGCAATAACCGGGTAAATGGGCCAGTTTTCAACATATACGATCGTGCGGGGCGTGCTCTCGGGTGTATAGCCCATCGTCCGCCCAATGACATAGAAAACCTCCGCCACGTTGCCCCAAAGCAGATGCGAACCGTTTACATACGGCTCGTTCAGGTTAATGACCAGCGCATTGTTGACCAGAGTTCCGTTGGATTGCGTTAGCGGCGCCGGGCCATCGGTTGCCGACTGATTCACCTGGCTTTGCAGTTGAAAGTTGGTGGTCTTACTCCCGGTGCTGCTGCCATAAAGAATGGATCCCTGGTATCGGCCACCCCCCGTTTCAGCGCCGATGATGGCCACCAAAACCAACTCACCGGGAGTTGCCTGAAACCCGATGGTCGTCCCGCTGGCTCCGCCGGTCATGAACAGCGGCGGCATAACCGCCAGCCGGTCCAGCCGCTCGATATCCTCGACGATCCGATTGTACAGATCGACCGAAAGCGTCACGCCGTCGCCTTCACTGATGTTGGCACGCGGGTAGGGTTTCAAAGGAACTCCTTATTGAGTGCGAGACCGCTTTCGTTCGCTTCGTAGGATTCCGTTTTCCCCGAAAGCCGCGGGATGGCCATCCCGCGGTCTTCACCCGCTACGGATCATCCGAACGTAGTACAATCCCCGCGAATGAAATGCTCCCGCCGAAAAAGGAACGAGTTTCAATTTGAATCTCACGCAAAGGCGCAAAGGCGCAGAGTTTTATTCTTTGCGCCTTTGCGCCTCTGCGTGAGCCATTCATTCCAACAGCGGGCTGAGGTCGGCCAATGCGTACAGCGTGCTGCCGTCCGAAATGCGCGTCACCTGCTGAAACGTGCCGACCGTCGTGGAACTGGAATTCTTCGAACTCGGCTGCAAGATATTGTTCCAACCGGTGGGAAGATAAAGAAATTTATACGTCATGTCCCAGTTCTCCGCCCCCGTGGTGGTCAATCGCCGGTCGGCGTGAGCGCCATCGAACAGCACCGTCCCCGTGCTCCCGCCCAGGAAACTCGATGAATTGACCGAACCGGCCAAACCTTGAACCAGCGACGTAGGAAGCACCGCCAAATTCTTCCTCGTCTGCACGATCGTCACGATGCCCACGCGGATCGGCGGACTATCCTGCGGCGCCAGCGGCGTCCCATCGGGAAACTGGTACGTCGGCGAACTCCGCGGCAACCCGACCACCTGCGTCGCGAAATCCAACGACATCGTCCCCGTCGTCACCCCGTCGAAATAGTCCAGGCTTCTATAGGTAATGCGCAAGCGCGCGTACTTGTATCCCACCAGCCCATTGGGGCCGACGTTCAGCCCGCTTTCCCCCGCAAGCCCCTCGACGTGGATGGAATCAAAGGGAAGCGACGGCGCATCCGGATAAACCTGCGCGGGCGTGTAATAGTAAACCGATCCAATCTGCGTCCCCCCGCCGCGGATTTGGTTGATGATCGCGATGCGATCCTCCCAGGCGCAGAGCATCGTCCGGACCGCCGTGCTTTTGCCCGTGCGGACGAAGTTTTCCTCCGTCCCCTCGTCCCACGCCTGCACGCCGAGGAACGTGATCGCGGTGGTTGCGTCGAGAGCCATGGTTCAATCCTTCAAAAGCGTCGAGGTCTTCGCGTTGGAAAACACCTTGTCCAATTTCGTGGCCCCGTCGTCGAGCTTCCTGGCCGTGTCCGCAAGTCTCCCCGCCAACTCTTCCACGTTCGATCCCAAGCCCCCATGCTGCGTCGAATTCAACGCCGATGCTTGAGCATTGGTGCGCTGCAATTCCTTCTGTAGCGCATCCCGGTCTTGTTTGCCCGCCTCGTCGGCTGCGGCGGCTTCGCGCAGAAGTTGCTGCTTTCTCGCCGGATCATTCTCCGCGTCCGCCCCTTCATGTAGTTCACACACGCGCTGTTCGGTTGAGAATTTCACCCCCGCCGCGCGAGCCTCGTCGGTCTTTCCCTCCGCGCGAAGCTGGGCTTCCTGTGCCTCCTCATGCAATGCCTGGACCCGCTCGTCGGATTGGGCCGCTTGAAACTTGCTCTGCCGCGCCGCGCTGGCGTCGAAGTTGGCCAGGGTCTGTTGCCTGATGGTGCCAAACCGTTGCAAACGTTCCTTATCATTCGGATCAATCGCATCCTCTTCAGATTCAAGCTGATTTCCCAAAGCCTCGCGGGCCGCCCCAGTCGTGTCGCCCGCCGCCGCCTTTTTGAGCATACTGAGGCGGTCCTGATCACTCCCCAGCTCAATCAGTTTCCCCCTCTCCAACTTGTAGAATTCCGCGTCATGGATCGCGCTGGCAGATTGCCTCAAATGATCCGCAAATGCATTTGCTTCGGCTTGGCTTTTGAACCGTTGGCTCCAGAATGTCTTGTCATTCGCGACATGGTCAGCGGCTTGAAGCTGGCTTAGGTAATTCTGGCCGATAGATTCCATCTGCCGCTGAAATTCCGTTTTCGTTTCGGACGCGGCGGTCGCGTCAAGCTGCGCTCGCAATTGCTGCAGGCGGGCATTCTCCTGCTGCGCGCCTGAATCCGCCGAAAACTTCATATCCCCAGAGGCGGAGTATTGCTGAGCTTCGGTCAGCTCATCCATCTCCTGTTGGTAGGAAGGCTGTATCCCCAAGGCGCTATACCCGGAGCCGACCAATCCGCGCAGCCCTTGATGCTCGCCTTCAATCTTCGCTCGTTTATACTCCAGTTGCTGCTGAGGATCATGGAGATCCGTCCTGTCGAAAGAACCTGCGCTGCCAATTTCGTTCGTCACCTTATCCGTATTGCCGACGGCAAAGTCCAAAGCTCCAGCGGTGTCGGCTGCCTCTGATCCCATTGTGACGCACCTTCAATAGTTGTCGTTTGAATTATCCCAATTTGCTGGTAACGTATTGCGAATCCCAACTTGGAGGCTGCATGTCTCCGCGTTATCGATGGATAAAGCTGTACAACATTGCGTTTTCGGTCGCGGTGGGCGTTGCCATTGCCTTTATGGTCGTCATGCGGATGCACGATCCAGTGAAAGATCGGCAGCCAATCAACGTCCTGGGTTCCATCCTCATGCTGATCGGACTGTACGTGGGTTGCTTCATCCTCGTCGGAATTGGCTTTGCGAACCGGCAGTATGCCGTGCAATCCGAATTGGACGAACTCGAGGAACGGGAAACCAAAGCGGACGCCGCGCGAAATCATCGCGATTATCCCGGAGTTACGGTCGTCCCCGACTACTCTCCGCCAACTGATGGTCCCGGCCGCTATCGCATCCAGGGCGTCGACCGCGGCACTGAGCAAGATGCGATCCTTGACATCCAGGCTGACAGCGCCGCAAACGCCAAAGTCAAGGCGGAACTGGCGGGCATCATCGTGACTTCGGTCACGAAAATATAATCACTTCGGCGCGACGTTAGAGTTGCCGCGGCGCCTCGGCATTCTGCCCGCATATCTGACTCTAATTCAACCACGGCCGTTCCAATCTCGAATCCTATTTGATTTATCTCGACCTATGGCTATCGTTTCTGGGTTGCCATATCCGGAGGACCAGTGGCTCAACGTTACCGATGACTGAAGCTCCTCTTAATCGCATTCGCGATTTCCGTCGCGGTGATCGTAGGGATCATGCTTTACGTCAATTCAGGCGATCAACGGAACGAAACGCGGCGTGACACGGTCCAGTTCGTCCTGTTTCCCATTCTGCGTTGGATGCTCCTGGCCGGCGCCATCGGTCTGCTTATTGTGATTATAAAATTCGCGGTGAAGGGCGCCATTCGGGAGACCCGAGACGACGCGATGCCCGGCCTGCACTCAATTCCACACCCTCCCGGTTTTCCAGTCGTCACCCGCGATGCCCAATACGCGGTTCCCGCCGATGGACCAGGCCAATATCGCATCCAGGGCGTTCACCGGCAATCGAAGATGGACATATCCAAATACATCCAGGCCGATAGCGCCGCCAACGCGAAAATCAAGGCCGAACTCGAAGACATTGTGCTGAGTTCCGTAACAAAAGCCCCGTTGTAACCGCTTCACCGCGCCGCGGCCGCATACCGCCGAAGTCCGATCAACAATTGTTCCACCGCCGGCGGCTCGGCGCCTGTTTCGGCGCAAACCTGTGCCCCCAAATCCGCCGCCGGCACGCGCAGCAATTCCACCGGCAGGCATCGCCGGCGGGCAATAATGCGATCGAAAATCGCGTCCTGCCGCGCATCCAGGCTTTCCGCCAGGTCGTCATCCAACACTGCGTTGGACGAAATCCCCATCGCATGCATCAGTTGTGGCCAGGTCAACTCTGACGCCTGCGCGTACGTCAGTCCGAGTCCTTCTGAACCGCGCCCGGTGAGACGGGTGAAGATTCCCCGCCAGTCGATGGCCCGGCATTCGCCGGGGCGGTTGCCATGGCCTTTTCCGGCGGGGACAGCGATTTTTTTGCCGGCTTATACCCCCACATCGACCAGACGGCTCCAACCTTCGCCGCGTATTCGCCTTCGCACAAAAGCTGCGACGCCTCCGCCAGCATCATCTTCGGATGCTTGATTCTCAGCAGCAGCCAAGTCAAAAACGGCGCCGCCGACATCGACAGCGCCCACTGGTCGAACGCGGCCGATCCATAGCTGAACGGATGCCCGCGCAGATTGTCCACCGCCCGCTGGTGCAACGCATCGCGAACCGTCGCCGGAAGCGCCGCCGACGCCTTGGCGATCCCGCGCAGGTACTGCGCCGCCGCCTCTTCCTCCGCCTCGGCGAACTCGATCAGCCGGGGGGGTGAAAGAACGTGGCCCGCAAACGTCGCTGAATCGCCCAGACCAACGAGGTCTTTCAGATCGCTCATGTTGACCTCACAAAAATTTTCTATTGCCTATTTCCTATTGCCTATTGAAAGACACAATCAGCGCCCGCTCTCCCTCTTCAATGGGCAATGGGAAATAGGCAATAGGAAATCGCTTCACGCCGCGCCCGTATAACTCCCATTTCCCTTCGCGGTAAACCGGGTCGTGATCTTGCCATCCACCTGTAATTTCTGCGGCGTCGAATCCACCACCAGCGACGAGAACGTCCACGCCAGCCCGTCGAGTTGCCCCGATGCGCTCTGGTGCAGGCAAAGTTTCACGTTCGTAAGCGTCGTGCCCGGCTGGATCGAATACGGCGTCTGGAACGGATTGTTCCCAAAATCAAAGTCCGCGTCGATCGTCACGCTGCAATCCTTGAACGTCGCTTCGCGCAGGACATACCCCCCGCTCTTGCTGTTCTTGAACTCGACCAATTGCGCCGTCGGTTGAACCGACCAGCCGACGACCGAAATTTCGTTGCTCCCCAACGCCGCCGTGCCGAAAGCACCAGAATGAAATACTGAGGCTGCCATAAGATTTTTCTCCGTTAGCCCCCCGCTTTGCGGGGGTTCACTGTGCCCTATTCTTTTTACGCCGATCGCCCAAACACCGTAACTTTCCCCGGCACGTTCGTCCCCGATGCCACCGAGATTTGCAGCGTGTCGCTCGCTGCCGACACGACGGAATATCCAGGATTCGGGTTGACGACGAAGAATGCCCCGCCGTTGGCCTGCGCCGTGCCCTGGTCCGTTCCCAGCACCGGGTGAGTCCCCCCGCCGACTGTAAAATCCTGCCCCGCCGTCGTGCCGTCGTTTTCGACCAATACTGAGCTCACGTGCACGAACGTTAACGCATTGCCCAGCGGATCTGTCGCCGAGGTCAGATTGATCGTCAGCGGCGACCCGGCGCTCACGGCGAACGGCTCGGAAAAACATCGGTCCACATTCCCCGCCGAATTCCCCGACCCGATAGCGACGTTCGGCTGATGGTTCACCTGCGAAGTCACCACCGCCGGCGCCGCCCCGCCCGTAAGCTGGCATTTCAACTGCACCGAGACATTGGGATTGGAAAGTGTTGTTGACATTATGCAATCTCCCTAAACG
Organism: Tepidisphaeraceae bacterium; assembly: GCA_049512115.1. Lineage (GTDB taxonomy): Bacteria > Planctomycetota > Phycisphaerae > Tepidisphaerales > Tepidisphaeraceae > PALSA-1353. Next base: position 8,017 of record JBEKXM010000016.1, read on the forward strand.
AGTAAAAACGCCAAATAACATAACATTGGTTTTGAACCGTTCTGGCGAATTCTGACCAGCGCCGCTTTCTTCGTGGGCGGCTGTGTGTCTCCTTAACAAATGTAGGTAAAACCCCGATACCTTGTGATTTTTTGTCCGATATGATGCAACGTTGTCACAGGTCTCGGGCGGAGCTTTCTTACTTACATTGTCGCATTAGGCAGGGAATGAAACTGGGACTTGAGATAAAAGCACAACGCGCGGGTTTCACACCGGTACCCGCATAGGAGGAGCCATGCATCTTTCAAGGCCGCTCACGCTATGGTCGGTCGTCGGCCTGATGGCCTGTGCGTCCCTCGCCGCTGCACGCGGAGACGTCCTTTTTGTTCAATTCAGCCATGGCAACATCGGGGAATATTCCTCCTCCGGCGCGACCCTAAATGCTTCGCTGGCCTCTGTACCGCTTGATTGGAACGCGGAGTCCCTAGCTGTTTCGGGATCGGATTTATTTGTTGCAGGTAACGGGGCGGTCGCGGAATACACCACGTCGGGAACCTTGGTTAACGCTTCGCTGATACCCATCGCCGGCGCAATCGCCGTTTCCGGATCAGATCTTTTTGTCGCGAACGGCGGCACGGTTGGCGAGTACACCACCTCGGGGGCAACGATCAACGCGTCACTCCTATCGGGACTATCCTATGTGAACGCCATAGCCGTTTCCGGATCGGACTTGTTCATCCTGTCGACGAGCAATTCTGGCAACGTCTCCATTGGCGAGTACACGACTTCCGGCACAACCGTAAACGCCTCACTCATCTCAGGATTGTACGAAGATGACCCGGTAGACTTAGCCGTTTCCGGGTCGGATATATTTGTACCGAACTACAACAAAGGTTCGATCAGTGAATATTCCACATCCGGTGGGACCATAAATCCTTCGCTGATTTCTGGATTGGGCGGCGGTCCCGTGGGTATTGCCATCTCCGGCTCGGACCTTTATGTCACCATCCCCAAGGATGGCATAGGCGAATACACGACATCGGGCGCGACGGTAAACGCGTCGCTGGTTTCCGGCAACTTTCCGTGGTGGATCGCCGTGGCGCCGGACGTTCCCGAGCCGTCTAGTCTGGGGGGCCTGGCGCTAATGAGCGGCTGGCTCCTCACGCGCCGGCGGAAAACCTAGTCGACGTTACCATCCCGGCGCTGTGCTCCCTACGGTCTATCTTGTTAGTCGCGCTAACACGACGAAAGCAGACTCTCGCGCGTCACGTACATACTGACGCAAATCGCCAGCACGCTCACCCATCGTTGCGTCCCTCTCCGCCATTGCTTCTGGCCCAGGCAATCGTCTTCGCCCTGGGTGATTTCCCAGCCGCGGATCAGACCGTCGAATCCCAGCGTGGGACCCGATTTCGCCAGAGCGATCAGCGTCTGATATTTCAATTGATTCACCGGCCTGACCCGAAGCGAACCATGCGTGACGATGAGCTGAAAACTCTGCTCCATCTCCGCGATTCGGCTGCTGGACCCGAACGGTTTCAACTTGAACTGCCCCTGAAGCAGAATCGCCTCCGGAACGTCGGCCGGCTGAAGCTGCGTTCTGAACCGCTCGAATGAATCGGCGGTCATATCGACAACGTTCCCCGGCTTCACCAGCGCCGCCCAGCCGGCATCCGCCGCCAGCGCGCCAAGAATCGCCCGCGAAACTTGCGTGAATGGATCGAGCATGTTCATGACGGTTGGACAACCCCCCAAAGACCACCGCGAAGGCGCGAAGCACGCGAAGGTTCGCGAAGCAGAAAATTAAATTGAATTGCCTTCGCGTAACTTCGCGGGACTCGGCGTTGAATCGCCGGGACCCTCTTCGCGCCTTCGCGGTAACGCATTTCCGAAGAGGCTTCCTCCAGGCAAGACGCTAGAAATTAACGGTGGCCACGAAAATCGCGCTCGGAACCTTCAGCACCGGCAAAAACGTGTCCCCATACACAATCTTCGCCGTCGGAGGATCGGCGCTGGCCATCCCGTACGCGAACATCCCCGCGTGCGTCTCCATGCAGGAAACAACCGCCGGCTCGGCCGGTGTGATGATCCCCGCCTTGGACGGTACCGGATAAGTCCCTTCCAAAAATCCGATCCACGCCGTGCTCGGCTCGGGCGTGAAGACGATCTGGTCGTCCCCCACCAGCGTCTGCCGGTTACCGTTCTGATCGTAGAAGAAACTCTGATACGCCTTGTGCCAGGTCAATCCCAACAGCGGGTTCGGAATGTCCGCCGTCGCGATGTACTGCGGACCGAAGGCGCCCGGGCCGTAGCTGTCGCGGAAGAAATAATTCCCCAGGTTGGCGTTGCTGGTCAAATAGCTCGGAACGTTCTTGCCGTAGAACGCGTGCTTCAGTTCGTATCCGGTCAATTCCACTGCCGAGCGATGCAGCGACTGTATCTGCTTGTCGATCGCGGTCGTGGTCGTCTCCCATCCCGCGCTGAGGATCGGGCTTCCGGTTCCGAACACGTCGAGCTGATTCTGGTTCCCCGCCGGCACGGTGTAATCCACCGTCGTCTGCGCACCGGTGGAACTGGGAAGCAGATTGCCCAGGCCGTCGTAGTAAATCTGCGTCTTGAACAACATCGACGTCAGCGCGCTGATGCGCAGGTTGTCCTGCGTGAACCGGGCCTCGCGAATTTGCCGGCTCACTTCGTCGATGCCCATCTTTTGCTTGGCCAGGTCGTTGTAATTCAGAAGGTTGATGTAATCCTTCACCGGCAGCACGATGTTCTCGATGCTGTGCAGCAGCTTCACCGCCTTGACGCCGATTTCGCGAAGTTGCCGGTTTTTCGACGGCGCTCCGTAGGGCGAAATGGTCGCGTTGGTCCGCGACCCGCTGAACACCTTGTACTCGCCCGTGTCGCCGTCCACGGTCTGATCGACCTGGAAGAATGCCTGCGGAAACGGATTGGGAATGCCGCTGACCGTGCTCTGGATGATCCCGCAAAGGTTGGGTGCGCCCAGAATGTCGTTGATGGATACGTATGCCATGATATGAGTCCTTGAAAAGTTGGATTCTTAAGCAATCGAAATTCGAAATCCGAAACTCGAAATTCGAATCAAATTCGAAACGTGAAACTCGAAATGGTTTTCCGTCGAATTTCGAATTTCGGATTTGATTCGTCATTCGAATTTCGAATTTCGAGTTTTTCCTTCTATCCCGTGATGTCATCCAGGAACGTCACCCCCGGACAGGTCGTTCGCAGCGCCGCCTTCAAATATGCCTTGAGGCTCGCATCGGAGGGATAATTGACGATCATCCCGGTATTGATCGTCCCGCCTCCGGACAGCAGCGTGCCGCAGAAAACGTCCACCCGATTGGTGTGGGTCTGATCGACGATCTGAAGTCCATCGACCTCGCACAAAAGCGTCAGGACGGTTTCGCTGCCGTCGGTCGGCTGGATCAGCGAACCGGTCACCGCCGCCGCGGAGAGCGCCGTGCAGGTGATCGCGCCCGTGGTCGTGTTGACCGCGGAATAGGTGACCACCTGCGTGGCGACCGTCCCGGCTGCCGCGGGCGGTCCCGTCAGTTTGAACGTCCCCGAAGCCCCCAGACGCCGCACGATTTCCGCCGCCGTGTTTACGTCCGTCGTGATCGACGTCGCCCCGCTCGCCGCGGCCGCGCCGGTCAGACCCAACACGCTGTTGGCGTATTTGCCGCTGGCCGTGACCCGGCCCATCGGCGTCCCCGCCCACAGCAGCCACGTATATGGCGAATTCAGCGGATTGCTTGAATTCGTCCCGTCAACCGTCACCGGCGGCGCCCAGAACTGCGCGAATTGCCGCCCCGAATAGAACACCTCACGCGGCTGAGAATTGTAATTGCCCACCACGCCCGGTTTACCTTGTGGATTCGAAAACATTGTGATCCCTTTCGAAGAAATTGATTTGTTGAACACAGACCCGAGTTTGTCGCCGATTGCCGATTGCCAATTGCCGAATGGAAAACACCAACCGCGCCGTTTGCCCCTTTTTCAATTGGCAATTGGCAATTGGCAATCGGCAATTCCTCCCCTACCCCGACACGCTTGCGATCTTCGTCATATACTGCCGGAGCTGTTCGATTGACGAAGTTTCCTCCCCCAGAATCTGCCGCGGCATCGCCTGCAAGCCCGTGGTTTCGCCAAGCTGGATCGGCTCGTTGTCGAGAAGAATCTCCGCGACCGCCATCGCCAGACACCGGTCGCCGCCGGGATTTGCCGAACGTGACAGAGCGATCACATTGGCTTTCCCATCTCCCCCACGAACCAGCGTCGCCACCAGCCGGTCCCTCGCCGCCGGCGAAAGCGATCCGCGCGCCACCGCCGCGTCAAATTTCGCCGTCGTCGATTCCGTCATCGCCGCTTCAACGTCCCCCGCCATCGCCGGCGGCAATTTCGCCGAGAGTTGAAAAATCTGCTCCCGCGCCGCCGCCAGCTCCGCCTGCAAATCCGGCGATTCGGCCTCCTCCTCCGCCTGCAAACGCTGGATGATCCGCGACACGCACTGCTCCGCCGCGACGTCCTTCCCGATCAAATCGCGCAGCGTCGCAAACTGCTCCGGCGTACACGGCAGCGCCGGCACTTTTTCTTCATTCGGCATTTGGCCGGGTCCCGGCGTTTCATCGCCGGGTCCCTCGGCATTCGGCATTTGGCCGGGTCCCGGCGCTTCATCGCCGGGTCCCTCGGCATTCGGCATTGCGCCTTCTGCATTCGGCATTTGCACGAATTGATCCTGATCCGGAACCACCGGCACCGGCGTCAGTGCCAGATGAACCACCGCCTCCCCCCACTTCCGCCCCTGGCCATCCGTAAAATCCGGATCGACCCCCACGGAGACCGAGTTCCGCGCCGCCGTCAACGCCGCGTCGTCTCCGATGAACTGGCACAATCCCAGCAGCCGATCGCCGTCCAGCTTGAACTGCTTGACATATCCCACAACGTCGCGGGCCGCGTCCGAGTGATCGCAGTTGATCGGAATCGCCACCCCCGCCGCCAGCATCTGCTGACCCGTCTCCGCCCAGCGCTGCAACCGCTGGCGATCCACCGCCAGCGAAAACGCCTTCGTCGGATGAACGTAATTCCCCGCATGGATCATGTCCTTCCAGAAATAGCTGGCCGGCTGCCCCGCCACTTCTGACGGAAGATCGCCCCCCGACGTCACCGTCGAATCCGGCGACAGATCGGGCGCATGAAGTTTGAATGGTGTGGTTGGTTGAGTCATGATTTTTCTTGTTGAATAACTGATTGCCCTATCCCTTTTTCCCCCTCGCCCGGTACTCCGGGAGAGGGCCTGCCCGCATTTGCCGACTACGTCCGCCGCCCACGATGCCCCAGTCGCATACCCGTTTAGCGGCCGCGTTTACGCGGCGTTTCCTCCCGCCAAATCGTCTCGCATCCTCTTCGCCTTCCGTCGCCCCCGAGTTACGATTTCACCGATGGAATCCCCCGCGTCATCCGCCCCAACGCCCCACCCGCTGGACTACGGGCCGAATCCCCCGCTCCATCGGCGACGGGCTATTCGGCGATTGGCGATAGTTGCAATTCTTCTTTGCGCATCGCTTTGGCCCGCCACTCGGATTCCCTCACTTTGGCATTCCGCCCGACTCTATTATTTCCAGCGCCAATGCCTGGCACATCCAATTACCCCAGGCATACTCGTCTTCTCTTCTGGCCCGCCCACCGTCGCCTTATCTAGCCCCGAATTCAGCCGGCTATATGACGAACTCAAAAGCGGAATGCGTTTCCTCGGTAACCCGAAACCGGTAACCATCTACCTCGGCCTGCGCCGAGCAAACAACGGCCTGACGCGCTTCATCGCTGCCGATGTGTATGCCACCGTAACGCCGGGCCAAGGCGCGGGTCTCCATTTGTTCGGCCTCAACCGCCCCATGGCATTTGCCGGTCCGGAATCCCTATTTCAAATCCCGCTCTCCGGTGCTAACGCATCCGGTTCTTCATTGCCCAATTCCCAACCGGACGTCGTGATTTATTCCGCCGTCGAACACCCGGCTGACACATCCCGATTTAGGTTCACATACGACGCATTTGGCGATCACTTCGTTGTGGATTGCTGGCTTGAGCCCAAAGGCCAACTGAGCCTCAGTTCTCACGGGCACCCGCGCCACACCACCCCACAGGGAAGCCGTTCCGATCCTCTTATTGCGGGACCTGGTGGCCCCCACATTTATAACACCCAAAAACCAGATTGAATCGGGTAGGGTGGGGGTACCCGCCCACCGGTTGCTCGCGTGGTAATCCAAATGGTGGGCGGGTACGCCCACCCTACCCCACCCTCGGCACCGAAAGCTGATCCAGCAATCCCGCCACGTCGATCTTCCCCGCCGCCTCCGTCCCATCCTTGGCAATTAGCGAATTCAGCACCCCGCGCAAAACCCCCAGCGAATCCGTCTCAATCGGCGCCGGCTCGATGGCCACCGCCCCATGCGCCTTCCGGCCGAAATTCAAAACCAGCAATTCATCCACCACATCCCGCGTCACCGCATCGGCGATGTCACGGTCGATCAATTCGCTGTCGAGCGTTGCCGTGTCCGTGTGCGTTTGCGCATCGGCCCTGCTTCCGTAGCGGGATTCCAGGCCGGTCCGCTCCGGCCGAAGCCAGCCGCGGAAAATCAGGGCGTCGTAATACTCCAATACAAGTTTCATTCCCGGCGCATGATCCGCTCCCTGGGCCTCCAGCGTCGAAAGCTGCCACGGACTTTTGCCGGCCAGCTCGTACGCCATCCGCGGATCGCTCGTCGAGGCAAACCCGTTGGGGAACATCACGCTGCGTCCCGCCGACACCGAATCCAGCACCTGCTGCCCGAGCCATTGATTGGGCCGTTCGGCCCCGGCCGTATCCCGGCTCGTGCCTTCGGGATAATGCAGTTGCACGACGATCCCCGAAACCTTTTTCATATATTGGGCCAGCCGCTGACGAATCTGCTCGCTCTCCGACCACGCCTGGCGAACGTTCTCGTGACGCGACCGGCCGTACGGGTTGGCCGCCTCGCCATCGTAGCTGTAGAGAAAATACTTGCCCGCCGTGAGAACCACCGGCGCATTCCCCGGCGGCCGGTTCAGCAACCCCGCCGGGTTGCCGTGATCGTCCAGCAGAATATCCGTGCAGTCCCAGAGCAAAGGCTTGAGCCGGGCCAGAATTCTCCAGCCGTTCTGAATCTCCCAGATTTTTTCAAATCCCGCCCAACCGAATTCCAGCGCCCGCAGCGCATCGCGCACCAGGGATTGCCGCAGCGGACCCAGGACCTGTTGGGCGAAATCAACCCATTCGACCGGCACGTCCGGGCGGCATTTCTTCCATCGCCAGCTATTGGCCACGATCGGCGCCGCGACGATTCCGCGCACCAGCGCATTGGTGGGATGCGCGGAAATCTGCCGATACGTCTGATACGTCCCCGGCGCCGCCGTGAAAAATCCCGCCAATCCCGCCGCACTCGATCCAGGAATTCCACCCGCGGGCTGCACCGATTGTGCACTGGTCAATTCCCCCGCCTTCGCCATCGCATTCCCGCCCGCGTTCGCAACGCCGCTCAAACCCACCAGATCAGATCGCGGATCGAGCGAGATGATGGGCAATTGTGTCATGCTCGTAATTGTCGGTGTCATGTTGAAAACCCGATCTTTCCGAAGGACGCCCGCATCGGAAGCTGAATGAAATACTCCCGTTCCATGAAATACCTGAACCATGCCAGGGCATGCTGCGAATCAAGATTCCCCGGCCACACGGCATTTCGCAGATCATCAATGAGGCGACGACACCGCGGATCGATCGACAACCGGGCCGCCCCGTCGGTGGTAGGCTTTGCCTCCGCTGTCGTGCGCAGAATCGCCCGCACCGCGTTGATCGTGTCTTTGATCGCGGGATTACCCCGCGGCACTTTCAACCGTGGTGAAAGGTTGTGCAGCCTTTGCTGCACGATGGCCCAATCCGACCTCCCGCTCGTGCTATCGCGCGCCCAACCGCTGGCGTCGCCATATATCGCGACGTTCCGCAAGTCCCAGCCCCGATGTTCGGCCGCGTCCAGGAACGCATCGCATGCCGATTCCGTATCCGTATCCGCCAACGAAAGCTCATCGATAATCCTCACCATCCCGCGATCGTGCTGGATGATCCCGCTGCACATCGGGTCGATGTTGAAATCCAGCGACCAACAGATGTGCAGGGATGGATCGTACGGCGTCGGCTTCACGTGGATCGCCGGATCGAAATCCGCGAATGCCCTGCCGCGGGCGATCACAAATTTGCCCAAATATTCCTGCTGAAAGATCAGCGGATCGAGCAGCCGGCGCGCGGACTCGACCTCATTCGCCGGCAGGATCTCGGCCGAGGGCCAACTGAAGTGCCGCCACTCCGGCTCCGCCCCGCTTTGCGCCAGCCAAACCAGTTTTTCATAATCCGTCTGCCCCGGTGAATCCATGTCCGGAACGCCGATCAGCCACGCCCATCCGTGCCGATCCGCCAGCATCGGCCGAATATGCGCCTCCCACATTTTCGGCCGGCAATTCGCTATCTCGTCAATCACGCACCCGTCCCACGGGCTTCCCTCGATGCGCTGCGGCTTCTCCATCCCATGCACCCAAAGCTGCGCCCCCTTGGTCGTCTCGATCCGCAACTGCGTTTCACTGATCGAACCGATCCACTCCGGCCAAATCAATAATTTCAAATCATCCCAGAAGACCCGCTTCGCCTGGTCCACCGTCGGCGCGGCCGCGAAATATCGGCCCGGCTGACCGTGCCACGTCTTGCGAAACAAATGTTCCACCAGCCGTCTCTTGGCCAGTTCCGTCTTCCCGCTCCGCCGGCCCGATGTCACAATCTTGAACCGCGTCTGATCGTGCCACAGCCGCAACTGTTCCACGTGCGGACGAAGCTCAACCCACCTTTGGCTCCAATTCCGGTTCAGGCCGAGGAGTTTTGCCGGCGGTACCAGCTCGCCCTTGTCCAAGCTCATCTTTCCCCAACAAAGACAGCATCGCGGCACTTCCTCCTTTCACCGCGACCTCGGTTTGCTTCCCCCGCAGCAAAACCCGCCGCCCCGCCCGCGCCTCAACCAGCAACGCTCCAAACCTCCTCTCCAACTCTGACTCGTCGATTTTCAACACCTCGCTGATATCGCGATTTGTCGCCCCGTTATAAGCCAGCTTATGAACCTCCCTGCACAGCGGGTCCCACGGATCGTCCGCTCCCGATTCCGAATCGCCTTGCGATTTCACGATTCACCTCGCCGAGATATTCAAAGGTCGCCGCCACCCGCCCCCGCCTCTTTCCCCCTCGCCCTGTACTCAGGAAGAGGGTAGGCGTGAGGGTTCTTCTCTTTTCCCCCTCGCCCTGTACTCAGGGAGAGGGTTGGGGGTGAGGGTTCTTCGGTGGTCGTACTGAAATCCCGTTCGATTTTGCACCTATCTCCCCAATTTCCTTCTTCTCCGCGCCCTTGGACGGTTAGGGGAAGCCGAAAGAGTGGAGGGGGCGCGGGGGAGTCCCGGCGCGCCGGGATTGGGGCCTTATGGGTTGTCTCGCCTCCCCCGCATTGCATTTCCCGCATTTCCCATTGTGACTTGGCCAAATCCTCAAATGTACTATCCTGGTTGCAACAATCTCACGAGTATGGCGTCAAAGAGAAATGGCCGGTTCGTTTCATTCTCTCACGGAGGCTTCCCATGCATGCGATGTCCAAACTGTTTGCTTGTGTCCTCACAATGGGTCTTCTGGCGATGCGAGGAATTTCGGCGGCTGATGTACAGGAATCACCTCGCACGATCACTACCACCGGGGAGGCCGCTATATACGCGATTCCAGACGAGGTCGTCGTCACTTTTTCGGTCGTCAATCTCGACGGACATCTGGACAAGGCAATGTCCGCCAACTCGGAGGCCTGCGCACGCCTGACAAATGCTTTCAAAGATCTTCAGATCGACGAAAAAGACATCATCACAAGCCAGCTTTCGGTTGAGCCGCGCTATAGCAATGGGTCCCTATCGCAGGGCACATTTCTCGGCTACGCCGTTACTCGCGGATACACCATTACCTTGAAACAAATTGACACCTTCGGCAACCTGCTACAGACGGCCCTGAATAGGGGTGCCAACCAGATTTCAGGTTTCAACTTCCGCACGAGCCAGTCACGTAAGCTCCACGACCAGGCTCGCGCCGATGCGATCCACGCCGCGAAAGAAAAGGCTGAGGCCCTCGCTTCCGAACTGGGCTGCAAGGTCGCCAAACCCAGAACGATTTTGGAGAACGTCGAAAATCCCTACTGGCAAAACTAGGGTCCCGAGCTAAACAGCGCGGGTTATGCAGGCGGCGGCGCCAGCGAAAACGGCACCCTACCGAACGGACAAATCGCCGCCCGGGCCAGCATTACCGTCACCTTCGATTTGGTTCCACAATAATCCAGGCCGATCACGCGGACGGGATCCCAAACCTCTCCGCCTCCTCAGCTCTCGCCTTCCCCACATATTCAAAACTCGCCGTCATCCGCCGGCTGCTCAGAGTCCTATCCCAAGCAGCCATCACGCCGTTTCTGCGACGCCCCCGCCGAATCCGCGACGGCCCCCGCCCCATCCGCCAGTTCGCCGACCTCGCCCGATGATGAATCATCGCCGGATGGCTGGTCACGCTCGTGTACGGCTTGCCCGTGGCCGCGAACAGCGAGGCGACGAATTCGCTGATGGCATTCCCAATCCCCACGCCCTGAAAATCCGGCACGCAAACGCACCGGTGCTCGCGCCAGCCGCTTCTCGTCGGATGCGGAAACGGCAGCACCGCCACAAACGCCGCCGCCCGCCCTTCGACCAATCCCGCAAAGCATTGCGCCGAAGGATGCAGCTTCCCGCTCAGATAGTGATGACGGCTGAATAATCCCCACGCCGAGCCACGGCACCGCACGATTTCCAATTCGATTTGCGGTCGTCGAAAGGTCGAGGAGCCATTCTCCTCTCTCCTTTCTAGCCGCTGGTTCGCCATGTCGAGCACCCAGTCCGGCTCGAGCCATGGCAGAACGTCGTAATGACACGTTACCGCGACCAACCGACGATTCGATCGTCGCACCGCGCGGCTGATGGCGCCCGAACCGATCCTGGCCACCGTCCGATCCACCACGCTGGTGAATTCATCCACCACCGCCAGATCGGGCATCTCCGCCAACGTCCGAGCCAAATTC
>JBEKXM010000017.1:0-17136 GCA_049512115.1 Tepidisphaeraceae bacterium
CCGCATTGGCGCCGCCGGGAGCGTACGGCCTCTCAAACCTGCTCATCACCGGCTTGGACGGCGAGTCCGTGGGCTTCTGCTCCGTCCAATCCGCCGGCGTCGGACGCGGCTCGAAACCGTCCAGCGTGGCCTGCTGAATCACCATGTTGATCAGGTTCTCAATCCGCGTCAGCTCCTCACCCTGGTCCCGGCTGATGAACGTGAACGCCTTTCCCTTGGCCCCCATCCGCGCCGTCCGGCCCACCCGATGCACGTAAACCTCCGGGTCCTCCGGCACGTCGAAGTTCACGATATGGCTGATGTCGGCGACGTCGATCCCCCGGCTGGCCAGATCGGTCGCGATAAGCACGTCGAACTTCCCCGTGCGGAAATTCTTCATCACCCGCTCGCGCTGGTTCTGCGCCAGGTTTCCGTGAATCTCGCGGCATTCGATTCCGTCGGCGTGAAGTTTCCGGGCCAGCTTCTCGGCGCCGTGCTTCGTCCGGCAAAATACGATCGCCAGGTCCGGGTTCTCCCGCTCCAGCAGCATCCGCAGAAGCCGGTATTTGTCCCACGGCTGCACCGAAAAATAATACTGCTCGACCTCCGCGACCGTCGGTTTTTCATCCGTGCCGGGCACGAACAGCTTCTCCACCGGCTCGCGCATGTATTGCCGGCCCAGTTTCTCGATCTCCGCCGAAATCGTCGCCGACACGAACATCGTCTGATGCTTGGCATCCGTTCCCATCCCGCTCCTGATCCGCGAAAGAATGTTGCGGATGTCGTCCCGAAATCCGATGTCCAGCATCCGGTCCACTTCATCCAGAATCACAAACCGGATGTTGTCCATCGAAATGATGCGCCGATCCAATAGATCGATGACCCGCCCCGGCGTGCCGACGAGAATCTCCGGGCCGTGCTTCAGGAATTTCATCTGCGCCGCGATCTTCTGCCCGCCATACACCGGCACCGATCGGATCGGCGTGTGTTTGGCCAGCCGCTTGATTTCCGCATCGACCTGCATCGACAGCTCGCGCGTCGGCACCAGAATCAACGCGCCGAACGGCGTCCCGCGGGCGGCCTTTTGCAGGATCGGAATCGCGAACGCCGCCGTCTTGCCCGTCCCCGTGCGCGCCTGGCCCAGAATGTCCACCCCCGCCAGCGCCCGCGGGATCAGCAGCGCCTGGATTTCCGTCGGAGTAACGTAGCTCTCCTCCGCCAGCGCCCGCAGGATCGACGGCCGCACTCCCAGCGCCGCGAACGCCTCGGATTCCGGCGGATGATCGGTTTTGTGCGTCATTAGCCTGGAGACATTATTCGTATATGGCGACATTTGCAATTTTCCCCCACGCGGAGATAAATCGGAAACTCGAAACTCGAAGCTCGAAACTCGAATCAAATTCGAAACTCGAAATTCGAATTTCAGACCTCGAATTTGATTCGTCGTTCGAATTTCGAATTTCGAGTTTGGGACTTCCCATGCGCTACAAACTCCTCATCGCCTACCGCGGCACGCGCTATCACGGCTGGCAGCAACAGCCGGCGCTGAAAACTTATAAAGGCGATCCTCCTCCGCCGGGCGCCGGCATCCCCACCATCCAGGAAACCCTCGCCCGCGAACTCTCCGCGGTCGTCGCCCATCCCGTCACCGTCGTCGGCTCCTCGCGCACCGACGCCGGCGTCCACGCCAAGGGGCAGATCGCTCATTTCGACACCACCGCGATCCAGATCGAGCCCGAGGGTCTTCGCCGCGCCGTCAATCACAAGCTTCCAGCGGACATTCTCATCCGATCAATCGAACCCGTCCCCGATTCCTTTGACGCCATCACCGCCGCCGTTTCCAAGCGATACCAATATTTCGTATGGAACGCCCCGGACCGCAATCCATTCTTCCCCGATCTCTGCTGGCATCGCTGGCAAACGCTGGACATCCCGGCCATGCAGGCCGCCGCCGCCCAATTCGTCGGCGATCACGATTTCGCCAGCTTCTCCCGGCCCGATCACACCAGGTACACCACCCTCCGCACGGTCTCCGCCTGCCGAGTGTCGTTCCGCGGCCCCATGCAGGTCATCGGCATCGAAGGCTCCGGATTCCTCTGGAACATGGTGCGCATCATCGCCGGCACCCTCGTCGAAGTGGGCCTCGGAAAATACACGCCCGACGACATGGCCAAGATGCTCGCCGCCAAAGACCGCCGTGCCGCCGGATCGACCGCACCGCCGGTTGGATTGTATCTGCAATGGATTAAAGTCGATTCTCAGAACGGAACACACACATAGGAGATGTGCAACAACAATTCCGCATTTTCCCCCTCGCCCGGTACTCCGGGAGAGGGTTGGGGTGAGGGCCTTCTGCAGAGTTCTTCCTACACAACCCCATAGGTAAACTGGCCGCGAGAGCTATGAAAACGCTGACGCTCTAGGGCTCTCCTGAGTCACGTCAATTGCTGTCGTCGGCGGCGCAGGAGGATTCCCTCGCCGGCGACGAGCAGCAGCTTCGATTTACGATCCGATTCGTCTTCCAAAATTGCGCATAAATGGCACGACGCATGCCATGCACGCCAGCACGCCTGTCGCGGGTTCCGGAACGGGAACTGAAACCAAATAAACCCCACTCGATCCGTCGCTGAAGCTCGCATCCACGGCGATTTCACTGTTTTGGAATGAACCGGCCACTACCTGAAGGCGCGAAAGCTGCCGGCCATCGAACACGCCATCGGTCAATAGAGGCAAAAGCGGCCCGTCTTCAACCTCGTAGTAGAGCCCAAATACGTTAGGGCTAGCACTATCTAAATCATATACGCCCACGCCATCGTCATATGCTTGGAATCCGGTCCCTCCGATTGTCACTCCTGGGTTCGCCGGGTATGGGTCCCCGTATGCGTACACTCTTTGAAGCTGACCAGGACTGCTTTCGACGTACGTCGCCAACACTCCGGGCCCGCTCGTGTTAATCAGCCCGTCAAATTGAATTGATGAACCGCTCAGTGTAATGAGCCGATCATCGGTGCCTTCGTTCTGGAAGACGCCGCCTCCAGGTAAGCTCGTCAGGCCATTCACGACGGTGCGGAGCGTGCCATTTTGCCAGGCATATATGCCGTTTTCAGTCGGGCTGCCCGTACCTCCGAGTCCGACAAAAACTATCTCCCCATTCTCAATAGCTGGTTTTGTGACGAAACTGAAGTTCTGCGTGTCCCCGGGCATTTGCGTGTTCTGGCCGAGAATAAAATGATATCCAGTCGAATCGTGCGTATACAGATTGCCGCCATGCGCGACAAACGCGATCGTTCCCGCATCCAGCCCAGGCCGATCGTAGGTGTCGAAGTAAGTACCGAGCCCGCTAGTGGCATCCGCCACGCGAGTCAGAGCAGCGCTCGAACTGACCTGTTCGTAGAGACCATCGAAGCCATTCAGACCCGTCGATCCATAAAAAGCCAGAACTCCTTGATCGATGATCGGGGGCCCGAATTGTTCAAACTGATGAGTTGGTGATCCTGGCATGGCATCGCCATACACGGATACCTCCTGCAGCTGATTGGTCGCCGTGGAGTAACGGAAGATTCCCTCCGTCCCGCTCGTTGTGATCCCGGTAAAAGCAATGCTTGTTCCGTCGTACGAGATATCGAAGCATCGCTCGAACTGCCCAACGCCGGGATACGTTACGCGTGAATCGATCAGACGTGTCCATTGTTGGGCGTCTGCGGGCGCCTGCCGCCAGCCAAATGCCATTGTGAGTAATAGTAGAGCGCATTTTCGCTTCATATGAAATGCTCCTTACAATTCAGGGCGAATTAGTATTCGCCTATGGCTCTTTTGCCTCACACCAATTGCTTTCGTCGGCGACGCACGCACATCGCCGCGCTGCCAATCAGTAGCAGTGACCCTATTGCTGGCTCGGGGACCGGCAGCTCGAACACCGTCCCCTCGTTGTTGGCCCCGCCGGCCTCGGTTGTGCCATATAGGATGTTGTTCAAGTCGACGAGGGTGCAATATGGCAGGGACCCGTCTGTACCATCGAAGGACACCAGCACGGTGGGTGTGCCGCCGGTGATGGGTAATGAGAACACCGTACCGTCGCCAGTTCCAAAATAATTACTCAGCGTAAGGTTGCCGCCTAGTAACGTCGTGCCGTACAGAGTGCTCCCGGAAAGAATCAGACTGCAGAACGGCCCGCTTCCGTCAGCGCCATCGAAGGACGCCAGCACGGTGGGCGTGCCGCCAGTAATGGGTAATGAGAACACCGTGCCGTCGCCGTAGGTGCCGCCACTGGTCGTCGTGCCGTACAGAGTGTTTCCGGAGCGGATCAGGCCGCCGAAGGGATTACTTCCGTTGGTGACATTGAAGTTCGCCAACACGGTGGGCGTGCCGCCAATGGGCAAGCCGGTAATGGGTAATGAGAACACTGCGCCCGCGGCGTAGGGTCCAGCGAGATATGTAGTGCCGTAAAGAGTATTGCCCGATAGAATCAGGCCGGAATAGGGGCTATCTCCGTCCGCTCGAGCCATCGAACGACGCGAGCACTGTGGGCGTGCCACCGGTAACAGGCACCGAGAACACTGCCCCACCACCGTAGACCCCGCCATTGGTTGACGTGCCATATAGAGTGCCACCGGAGAGGACCATGGGGCCGTTCGGACTCGCTCCGTTGTATTCATTGAACGACGCGAGGACGGTGGGCGCGCCGCCGGTAATGGGTAATGAGAACACCGTACCGTAGACGCTGGCTCCGCCGTTCTGCGTCGTGCCGTAAAGGGTGCGGCCGGAGACGACCAGGCTGGCGTTGGGAATATCCCCATTGTTGCCATTGAAGCTGGCCAGGATGGTCGGCGCGCCACCGGTAATCGGCAGGGAGAACACCATGCCGTCGCCGTTGGCCCCGCCGCCTCCGTCCGCGCCGTACAGCGTGCTGCCGACGACGGTCAAGCTGGTGCCACCATAGACGTTGGCCAGCGTGGTCAGTTTGTACTGTGCCAAGCCCGGCGAAGCCGCCCCTGCGAGCAACGCGATGATCGACACGACGCTTGTCCTGGACATGGTGGCAGGGGGCGACAGATTGCTTTTGCGATTCATGGTTTTCCCTTTCCTTCCGGGTTCGCCAATCCGGCCCGCCAAAGACCAGCGCAGGCGCGAACCACTTCGAGGCCCGATAACAAGCTATTAAAACGACATGGAAAACCGCCGCTTCCAAGATAGGTCGCTTAAAAGAAATATCAAGATAAATTGTGTTAAAAAACACTACTTATGGTGCGGTTTATTGTCGCAGGGTGTTTCGCGTTGTGGGAAGCTATTGTCGCAAACCACGGGTTCCCAAATGCCGCACTGCGCCTGGCTGACCCCGAATCGTTTGGCGACCCTGGTCGGCCAGTTCTAACCTGCGTGCCGCGGAGATGATGTGATGCTATCGAGAACGTGGTCGGCTATTCGGCTATCAGCTATAGAAAGCGATAGAGTTATGACGGGTCATCCGAAGAATCCGAAGGCTCCGCAGTTCTGATCCGCCATCTTCAAAGGGCAAGCTGGAATTGCAACCGCAGGATGCCTTCGCTATGCCCGCTGTCCTTCAAGATGCCTAACGCATCTGCGTCGCTGGGCGCTCCATCGGGGAGCCAGGATGCGTCGAGGGTAATTTTCAGGTTTTGGTGGTACAGGTAGTAATTTGCTCCAAGCGTGATTTCCTGCACCTCTCCGGTGACCAGGCCCGTCGTGGAACCCAGAGGCAGATACGTGTAGTCGTAACGCGCGAACGGCTCGATTTTGGGCGTCACGAGATAGGCCACCTGAACGATGAAGCCGGGATCGTAATAGTATCCCTTGGTTACGCCCTGGGCAGCGTGGAGGCCGCGATATGAAGCGGCATAAGCGGCGTAGGCGGAAAAACCGCAGGTGCAATCGTACTGGAGATCGACGGTATGGAAGATGACGTCGTTGGAGCCTGCCTGGGAAAAGTCCACGCCGCAGCCGGCAACCAGGATGTCCTGCTTATCGTCCAGCGCGGTGAATTGCTTGTCGTATTCGGTATAGGGATTGAAATCCGGCGTGCGGTTGCCGAGGACCAAAAATTCCGTCCGCTCGCTGGCTCCGAAGTTCGTCGGCGTCACTCCCGCTCCGCCGCCGACGCCCGCGCCCAGGCCACCAGCGTCAAAGAATTTGGTGTTGCCGCTGTTGAACCCGTCGTGAAACGCCAACTGCGCCCGCAGGCGGTCCTGATCGAACATGAGGTCCACGCCCTGCACGCGGGCGGTTTGTCCGCCCTCCAACAAAAATTCCACCAGCGACCGATCCACCGTCAATAAATTCGCTTCGCTCAAGTTCCGTTCATGCCAGATGGGGTCTTTGAATTGTCCGACCTTCAGCGCGAATGGGGTCTGCCCGAAATGGTACGCCCCGTAGGCGTCTAGCAGCCCGAAAGTCGTGCCCTGGTCGTCCTGAAGCTGCACGAAGTAAGTGAAATTCTGGGTGACTCTGCCGTCGAACGTCATACGAAAACGCGAGACGTCAAATCCGTTCTGAGTCGTATAGCCGGGCTTGGCCACTTCGCTCCCGCTGTTGGGCGCCAGCTTCGTGCGATAGTCGGTCATATTTCGGAAATCGACCACGATGCCCGGATGGAGCGAAAACTGGCCATCATCGCTGCGGATGACGAATCCGACCGCCGGATCGTATCCGCTGGTGAAATGAAAGGCGTGGAACGTCAACGGATTGGTGTCTGGAATACTCGGGCGGGTTGACGCGGACGATTGCCCATTGGCCGATGGGTTCTGCGGTTGGTTGCTTTCCAGCCGATCCACCTTCGCCTTGAGCTGATTGACCTCGCCTCTCAGTTCGGCGTTGTCCTGCCGGTCGGAGTCAGGTTGCGTCGCGGGCTGCGCATTTGCGCGCGAGGAGTTGACGAACCAAGCGCACGCTATGGCAATGACAACGATCTTGCCGAGTCGCGCCAGTTCTATTGCGATAAGTCTATTTGCAATAGTTCTCCCACGGGATAAGCCGATGGTGGCCAATTGATTATTCATAGCCTCGTTCTCCTCATGCAGGTATATCTGCAACCCGCAATTGCGGTGGCGTCTTAGAGCTAGTTCGGTTCGTCAACAACCAACCCATTACATTTCCGAATACCAGTCACCCAATTTCGTGCATCACAGTGTTTGTCTATATGAAAAATAGATATTTAGACCGGTGGACGAAATCAAAAGCGCATTCGGTTCTCGGCAGATAAGTTGCGCCATTTCCATCTAATCATATAGGAAATTGCGTAACTTATTTGTCTGCAATGGCTAGCGAAAAGCATAATTCCGGATTTGCTGCAACTATCTCCGAAATTGTGGATAGATTCAGTTATAAATCCGACTTATGATTTGCGCTGATTTATTACGTTCCGTTGCGACGGCTTCGAAGGTAGTCTTGGCGCCGGGTAGGGATTTCAGGAATTTGTTCGTTTGCGGCTAAAAGGGTTTGTTCCTCCATGTCAATCGTCGCGTTCGTTTTGAGGCGTCCATACACCGTCTTTGCGGTGATAGTTCTCGTTTGCCTGCTCGGCGTCGGGGCGGCATTTCGGATGCCAGTGGATATTTTCCCCGAGATCGACATTCCCGTGGTGAGCGTGGTCTGGACGTACAACGGGATGAGCGCCGAAGAAATCCAGAATCGCATCCTCGTCAAGCATGAACGGCAGATGGCGTCGCTCGTGGACGATATCTCGCGCCTGGAGGCGAACAGCTACACCGGGGTCGGGGTCATCAAGGTCTATCTCCACGAAGGCGCGGACGTCAGCCGGGCCGTGTCGCAGCTATCGAGTTGTGCCCAAACCGTGCTGAAGAGCATGCCGCGAAATATTACGCCGCCGCTTATTATCCGATATGGCGCAACCGACGTTCCCATCATCCAGCTCAGCATCGCCAGCCGGTTTTTGCCCGACCAGCGAATGACGGATTTTGGACAGCAGGTTCTTCGGCCCGATCTGGCGGTCGTCCATGGCGCTCAGGTTCCCTATCCCTATGGCGGGAAACCAAGGGTGATCATGGTCGATCTCAACATGGATGCGCTGCGCTCGCGGGGAATGACGCCTGACGATGTCGTCAACGCCCTGGCCAATCAAAACCTGCAAGCGCCTTCCGGCGATGCAAAGATCGGCGACATCGATTACCAGGTACCGCTGAACAACAGCACCGAAACCGTGGCGGCGCTGAATAACTTTCCAGTGAAGACCCTGGATAAGACCACGGTGTTTCTGCGCGACATCGGCAACGTGCGGGACGGTTACGTCGTCCAGACGAATGCCGTGGATGAAAATGGCCGGCCCAGTACGCTCATGACCGTGCGAAAAACCGGCGGCGTCTCCACGCTTTCGGTGATCAACGGCGTCCGCCAAGCCCTGCCCGACATCGAGCATCTATTGCCCAATGGCATGTCAATCAGGGCGCTCTTCGATCAATCCATTTTCGTCAAGGCGGCACTGAATAGCGTGGTCATGGGTGGCCTGATGGCCGCCGGCCTGACCGCCCTGATGATCCTTCTCTTTCTGGGAAATTGGCGGCTAACGCTGATTATTCTGGCCTCGATCCCCTTGTCCGTCATCACGGCGATCCTGGTGATGTATTGCCTGCATCAAACGCTCAATACCATGACGTTGGGAGGCTTCGCCCTGGCGGTCGGGATTCTGGTCGATAATGGAACGGTCGTGATCGAGAATATCGAACGATGGCTGAGTCTCGGCCGTCCACTTCAATTATCGATCGTCGATGGAGCCGGCGAAGTCGGCACCCCAACGATGCTGGCGACGCTGGCCATCAGTATCGTGTTCGTCCCCGTCTTCCTGCTTCAAGGAACCGCCAAGTACTTGTTCAGCCCCATGTCCTTGTCGGTCATCGTTTCCCTGGTCGCGAGCCTGGCGCTTTCATTCACTCTCGTGCCGGTGATGTTCAAATTCCTGATGCGCTCACACATGCAGACCCATCAGGACCACGATCCAACCCATCCGCATCACAGGACCTCCAATCCGCTCAGGCTGGTTCATCGCGCTTTTGACAACGGCTTTGGCAGGTTTCGCGATACCTATCGCGCCGCCGTTGCATGGTGCACGCTCCGCCCGGTGCCGACCGTCGCGTTCTTCCTCGCTTTGATGGCGGCCTCAGGTCTTTTGTTCCCCAGGCTGGGGATGGATTTCTTTCCCAATATCGATGCCGGCCAGATGCGCCTGCACGTGCGCGCTCCGGCCGGCACTAAAATCGAGCAAACCGAAGCGGATTTCGCCCTGGTTGAATCGGCCATCCGCGGCATCGTCGGCGACAAACAGGTCGACGTCGTCCTGGACAACATTGGTTTGCCCTACAGTGGAATCAACATCGCATTGAGTGATTCTGCCACGGTTGGACCGATGGACGGTGAAATCCTGATCGCTCTGAAGAAA
This sequence comes from Tepidisphaeraceae bacterium, assembly GCA_049512115.1. Classification (GTDB taxonomy): domain Bacteria; phylum Planctomycetota; class Phycisphaerae; order Tepidisphaerales; family Tepidisphaeraceae; genus PALSA-1353. The sequence continues at coordinate 9,386 of JBEKXM010000017.1, forward strand.
GACCACACGCCAACCGAACAGCACATGGCCGATTTGCGCCGCGAGCTTCCCAAACGCTTCCCGGAACTCCGCTTCTTCTTCCAGCCCGCCGACATCGTGAACCAGGTCCTGAATTTCGGACAGGCCGCTCCCATCGACATTCAGGTCACCGGGCCCCATTACGACCAGAATTATGCCACCGCTTTGAAGATCCTGCACGATGTTGGGACCGTTCCCGGCCTGGTCGACGAGCACATTTTCCAGGTTCCCAACGCGCCGGCTTTCAAGGTTTCTGTCGATCGCACGCTGGCCAGCGAGATGGGCATGTCGCAAAGAGATATCTCCAACAGCGTGCTGGTAACGCTCAGCTCCAGTGCGATGGTCTCTCCAAATTTTTGGTTGAATCCGCGCAACAACGTTACCTATCCTCTTTTGGTCCAGACGCCCCAGTATCACGTGAACTCCCTGCCGTCGCTGTTGACCGTCCCGGTGGCACGGCCCGATTCATCGCAGCGGCAACTTCTGATGAACGTCGCCCGCGTGGATCGTGGAACCGTCCCGATGATTCTTTCGCAACTCAATATCCGCCCCGTGTTTGACGTTCAGGCGAACGTGCAGGGCACCGATCTTGGCCGCGCGGCCAGTGGCCTGCAACGTGTTCTCGCCGCCGACAGTCCCGATCCGTCAACCGCTCAGCATGTAATTCTCTCCGGCCAAATCCAAACCATGACCGAGAGTTTCCACGGACTGTTCGGCGGCATGGGCCTGGCCGTCGTGCTGGTTTTCCTGCTGATGGTCATTCAATTCCAAAGCTGGCTCGATCCGCTGATCGTTCTGATGGCCGTTCCATTCGCGCTTGCCGGTGTGATTTGGATGCTGTTCCTGACGCAGACGCCGATCAGCGTTCCGGCGCTGATGGGCTCGCTGATGTGCATCGGGCTGACCACCGCCAACAGCATTCTTGTCGTGACATTCGCCAACCAGCGCATGGATGCCGGCGACGACCCTCGCACGGCCGCCATCGCCGCCGGTTATACGCGCCTGCGTCCCGTGCTGATGACCGCGGGCGCGATGATCCTGGGCATGGTTCCCATGGCTTTCGGCGTCGGCGAAGGCGGAGAGCAGAACGCCCCGCTGGCGCGGGCCGTGATCGGCGGCCTTTTGTTCGCCACGTTTGCGACCCTTGTCTTCGTCCCGACGATGTACCGTCTACTGCGTCGACCACGAGTTTCTTCTGTGGAGGTGAACACGCTTGCAACCCTCTAATCCGAACTCCGATAATCCGGTTCACTCAGGACACGACGGCAATTCGGCCGCGATCCTGGCGCCGGTCCCCTCCGCGCAGTCTCGCGTTGCCACGGATGTTCCGCCGCGCACCGGACTCAAGTTGACCGGTTTGGCGATTATTCTTGCGATCGCCTTGATTGCCGGCTTCGCCGTTGTCAGCCACAGGGCGGCGGTGCGGGAGGAAGCGATGGCCGAGCAGACCACGGTGACCGCCAACGAGCCGCCGGCGGTTGACGTCGTCAGCGTACAGAATGCCCCCGCCACGCAGTCGCTGGTGTTGCCGGGTGAGACCCGCGCCTGGTACGAAACCACGATCTACGCGCGAGTGAACGGCTACGTCGGCAATTGGTCTTCCGATATCGGCGATGCTGTGAAGAAGGGCCAGGTGATGGCGACGATTGAAACGCCGGAATTGGACGATCAACTTGCGGCGGCGAAGGCGAAATGGAAAGCTTCGCAAGCCGAGGTCACGGTGCAACAAGCCAATACCGCTTTTGCCAAGACCACGTACGATCGCTGGTGGAATTCACCCAAAGGGGTTGTCTCCGATCAGGAAAGGGAGGCGAAAAAGGCTGAATATGACAGCGACGTTGCCCGTGAAGCGGCCGCGGAGTCACAGGTCAATCTCGCTCAGGCCGACATCGACAGCCTGGCCGCCTTGACCCAGTTCAAACAGGTGACCGCTCCGTTCGACGGCATCGTTACTTCCAGGCGCATTGATATCGGAGGATTGGTCACTGCCGGTAGCACCTCCGGCACCACCTCGCTCTACACCGTTGCGCAATTCGACAAAATCCGCGTGTTCGCCGACGTGCCCGAGTCCGCCAGCGTCCAGATGATTGAAGGAACCCCCGCTCAAATCACTGCCGAGGAGCTGCCCGGCCGCGTTTTTCAAGGAACGGTTTCCCGTAGTTCCCGCGCGATCGACTCCAACACTAAAACTATGAAGGTCGAATTGGATATTCCCAATTCGGACTTGGTGCTTCTGCCAGGCATGTACGTGCACGTGAACTTCCAGTTAAAACAGTCCGGTTTGCTCCAGATACCCGCCAGCGCGCTGGTGTTTCGGTCGGCGGGTCCGCAGGTCGCTACTGTGGATGAACAGGGAAAAGTGACTTTTCACAACGTGACAATCGCCAGTGACCAGGGAGATGTCGTCGAGATAGGCGCAGGAATTTCGGCCGGTCAAGAGGTGGCGCTTAACATCGGCGATCAGATCGCGGACGGCGATCGCGTCGCGGCAACTCGCGACCAGGCTCCGTCGGTCGCATCTTCCATCTCTTCCCATCCACCGGGAACTCTCATTGCGAACGTTTCGTCCGATCCGCCGGGTCGCCAATAAGGGTCGCAAGGTATGACCAAGATTCGCGCAACGTGCGTTCTGGCGCTGGCCGGGGTTGTCTCGGGCTGCTCGGTGGGGCCGAATTACCATACTCCCAGCACCACGATGCCCAGCGCGTATGCGGCGGCATCTACCCAACCATCCCCTGTAGCCCAACCCGCCCATATCAGCCGCTGGTGGCGAGCGTTCAACGATCCTGAACTCGACTCATTGATTGATCGGGCCATCGCCGCAAATTTTGATCTCGACCTCGCGCTAACGCGATTGCAGGAAGCAAGAACGATGGAGGTGGCCGTTGAAGGTCCGGCGTTTCCGGTGCTCGGGGCCAGTGGAGCGGCGGCACGCGGGTCGGGCACTAATTCGACCAAGGGGCGCATCTCCCCGCCCCTCAACGCGGCCAGCAATACGACAGGCCTGAAGGAAATTACGCAAATCATCGGCTTCGATGCGGGCTGGGAACTGGATTTGTTCGGCCGCTATCGCCGCCAGATCGAAGCCGCGCAATACGATACCCAGGCCGCCGCCGAAACACGCAATGCCGTCCTGATCACCGTGGTCTCCGACGTGGCGCGAGCCTACACGGAGGTCCGGGCGCTTCAGATGCGCCTGAAAATCGCCAATGACAATATTGACATCGAGCGCACAACGGTTGATGTCGTCCAGCAGCGGTTCGATCGGGGATTGACCAACGAGCTCGATCTGGCGCTGGCCAAGCGGCAATTGGCGACGCTTCAATCCGAGATCGCGCCCCTCGTTGCCGAAATATCCGCCGTCCAACGACGACTGGCGGTCTTGCTCGGCGAATATCCGGAGGATTTGACCGTCGAACTTCAACAGGCCGTCCCGCTGCCCCAGTTGCCGCGGAGAATTCAGTCGGGTCTGCCGCTGGATCTGCTTCGCCGCCGGCCCGATATCCGCCAGGCGGAACGTGAATTGGCGGCGAACACCGCACTGGTCGGCGCGCGAACCGCCGACCTCTTTCCTCGGCTCGCCATCACCGCCGGCGCCGGCCTGCAAGGCCAGGGAATGGGCCGGCCACCCGCGGGCAACACCTTTATCTGGTCGGCGGGTCCGACCGCATACTGGCCATTACTCGATTTCGGCGCCCTCGATGCCTTGATTGAAATTCAAGACCTTCGCACGCACGAGGCCTTGGTGAACTACAGGAAGACGATCGTCAACGCCGTCGAAGAAGTGGATGATGCGCTCAGCGCATATTCCGCCCAACAGGATCGCCTGCAAAACCTGACCGATGCCCTGGCCGCCAGCCAGCGCGCGGTGACGCTGGCAAATCAGCGATATAATCGCGGCTTGACGGATTTCCTCAACGTCACCGATGCCGAGCGGCAGCTTTACGAGTTGCAGGATCAATACGCCATCGCCCAGGAGGACGTCGTGGTGCAGTGCATCGCGATTTACAAGGGTTTAGGCGGCGGTTGGCAGTCCTATCAGCAGATCCCGCCTATTCGCAAACCTCTGCCCGCCGTCGCCGCAACCGTTCGCCAGATCGTGTCACCGGACCATCCCGAGAAATGACGAGGGCCGGCGGTTTGGCCGGCCCTGTGCCATCCTAAACTGCATTCGCGTCACAGCAGCAATTGCAGTTGCGTGATGAATATCAATTCCGCGCGTCGGTTGCTGATCAGTACATCCGAACTGTCGTCATTGATCGGGATGCCCGTCGGCAAATACGTGGCCAATTCGGTGAATTTCAGGTTGTGTCCGAAGAAATAGTAATTCAGGCCCAGCGAAATGTCGGTCACGTTGTTCTGGCTTCCCGCCGGCGTTCCGCGGAGATACAGGTACTCATAGCGAACGAACGGCTCCCAATGCTTGCCAATGAGATAGGCGAATTCCGCATCGATGCTCGGCTCATACGTGTCCTTGCGCAGGTCCGGCGTTGACGATCCAAACGATGCCGAAACGCCGCTCGTATTCGGGATGCCCATATTATGCACGGTATACCGGCCGAAGTAGCAGAGGTACGCAAACAGCCCGTAGCGGCCGCCGTACTGCAAGTCGATCGTATGTGAAAGCTGGTTGTATCCGCCCCCGGCATACGAATAGTCGTAGCCCGAGCCGAGAACCAGAAGATCGCTCTTGTCGCCCAGAGCGGTGAGTTGATTGTAATCGTTCCAATCTCCCGTCAGCTTCCATTCGACCCGGCCGGCGACGCCGCCGTCGTAAGCAACCCCCACGTTCGGCGAGTCTTCAAAATTCGTGTTTGCCGCGCGAATCCCGTCCGTCATGCCGGCTTCCACTCGGACCGGCCCCTTGTTGTCAAAAATCGCTGTCGCCGCCTGAGTGAACGTATCGGTGTTGCCAAAAATATCGCCCTGAAGAGATGCCTCCGGCGCACGATACTTCGATCCAACGATGTTCTCGTGATCCAATGGATCGTGCATCTGCCCCACGTGGATGAACCACGGCGTATCATGCAAATTGTATTTCACCCATGCTTCTTCCAACACGGGAAGGCCGCCCACGGGTGAAGTCGTGGTTCCCACCGTGGCGCCGGCGGCATTTGTCACCGTCAGCGTGCTGTTTTCCCGGTTGGTCGCCCAGTTCACAAAATACGTGAGATCGGGAGTGAAAAGATTGCCGTCAAAGCCGAGGCGCGCCCGCCTGATCTCAAAACCATTCTGCGTGTTGTCGCCATTCGGATTCGTGAAGAAGTCCTCTCGCCAATTGGTGTTATCGCGAATCTCGATGTGGATCCATGGACGCAATACAAAATTACCGTCATCGCTCTGGATGAAGAATCGGCGGTTGGCGTACCCGGCGGTCAGCAGTCCCTGATCGAGCAACTGGCTGTGCCGATCCGCATCGGAGATGATCTGTTGCATCGTCTGCGGCTCATTTTGAGCCGCGGGCTGCTGCTGTTGCTGCTTGAGTTGATCCACCTCCGCCTGTAGGGCATTCACCTGCTGCTGCAACTGCTGCACGGTTGGGTCAGCCGCATAGGCCGAATGAACTGCCAATCCCAGGGCCGCGACGCCCGTGGCCAAAGCCGAGATACGAACACCCTTCATCAAAAACCTCCCTCGCTTGTTTGCCTCGTTTCAGAAACCGAATTTAACCAGACCAACCATCAGCCGCCGAATAAAACATGCTTTATCAACAGGCACCAAGTAATTGTGCAACAGTAAGTTAAGCGCAAGAATTATCGCGCCATTAATTTCCTGTTTTGATCGCGTTAGTTTGCTGTCCGTTCGGCTCATACCATTGAATGGCCACGTCATTGAGCTCTTCATGCCCGGTCATCGGCCAACGCTTTCGCAGCAAAGTTTGAGTGAGGTGATGGGTGTCGGCCCACCACTGGTGAGCCAGCACCAGCACCACCTGGTCGTAGTGTCCCGAGGCCAGCCGCGAATTCAGCGGCCAAAGATCTCGTTCCACAAGCACGCGCAGCATGGTCCGCGGAGGGTCCCGGTCAAAAAAACCGCGCGGAACTCCCGTGGCCTCGTCTCCAGGGCGATAGTGATAGTAGTAATCAAACGGAAGTTGCCCGTCATTGGCAACGAAGACGATCAGCCGGCGCTCGGCAGGAAGTTCCGAGACCCTCTGTGCGATCGCCCGCCAGTTTTCCTTGTTGTCTTCCAAATAGTGGCTGTACAGTGTCAACCCCGAGAGCAACAGTAGCAGCAGGGTTCCTCCCCACGCCGCCCGCGAAATCCAGCGTGACAGCGGCATTCCCAGCGGCAGAAGCACGAAGATCGGCAACAGCGTCGCCGACGGCAAGAACAACTTTGGTGTGGCCAGCGGCGTTCGCAGCACGCTGTATAACGCCACAAATACCGGCGGAAACATCGCCGCCACCAGAAGTCCCACCGCCGCTCTCCGGCACGCCCCCTTCTGAAGAACCATTGACAGAAACGCCGATGCGATCAGCAGGCATCCCCCGATGAAAATCGGACGGGTGTTGTTCCCCAGCGGCAGGTGAATTCGCTCCAGCAGGTACGTCCATGACCAGTAATGCTGTACGCCCAGCATCGCCACGATTGCCATCAGGAAGTTGCCGCGCTTCAGCGGGTCCACCCAGAACGCGTGCTGAATCATGTCCATCTGGGCTCGTAAACCGCCGATGGCCCACGGGAGATAGAGCGCCGCCGCGACGCCCGTGACGAGCGAGATCTCGGCGATTCGCCGCCGCATCGAATGCTCCGATGGCAGCACCAGCCACGCCAGCATCAGCCCCATGGCGTACGGCGCCATCATGTTATGCGTGTACATTTCCGTGGCGATCAGCAGGGTCATCGGAATCAGCCAGCGCCGATGCGCGGCCGCCAGATGCCGCTGAAGCCAATCAAACCCCGCCACGCCCAGCAGCGCCATCAGCGCATACGCCCGCGCCTCCCGCGCATACCACGTTTGCAAGAACGAAAAGCTCAGCAGCCACATCGCCGCCGCCACCGCGGCGGGATTTCGCAGCATCCGCCGCGCGATTCCAAACCCCACCAGCAGCGTCAGGATGCTGCACGCCGTCGACAGCGACCGAAGGGCGATTTCCGACCGGCCGAAAACTTCCGTCCACCCGTGCAGCAGCAGGTAATACAGCGGCGGGGCGGTATCCGCCAGGATCAGCCGGATGATCTCGCCAGGCGGATGCGAAACTATCCACGCCGTGTACCCCTCATCAAACCAGAGGCTTTCCCGCCCAAGATGGCAAACGCGAAAACAAACTCCCACCGCCAGACCCAGCCACGCCAGCGCCCACCAATATCGCCCGGTCCTGGGGGATGCCAGCCCCATCGTCGAATCTGTAGCCGTCGAATTCACTCCTACAAAAATACGGGAAAACGGCGGAAACGGGAAATTCGCCCCCGATGCAAAACTTTCGCCCTCATTTTCACCTAATCTCCCGGTCCGGTAAGCCCGCGAGAAAACCCGGGCTGGCCTGATCCAGCAGATGCTCCAGTTGCACCTGTAGGTCGCGATAGCCGGATAGGACCGTTCGCCCCAGTTCCGTCAACTGCGTTCCGCCGCCGCGTTTACCGCCGATGGCGGTTTTTACCAGCGGCTGCGGCCAATGCCGATTCATGGCGTCGATCAGCATCCACGCCCGCCGATAACTGAAGCGCAATCGTCTGGCTGCTTCCGACAGCGAGCCGCAGGCGGCGATCTGCTCCAGCAGATCGGCGCC
>JBEKXM010000018.1:0-17108 GCA_049512115.1 Tepidisphaeraceae bacterium
TCCCGGTAAAATTACCCGTATAATAGCCTAACATATAGCGAACAAATGTCAAGCAAAATCCGCCAAAAGTCAATATATTGACAAATTTGGCGCTTTCTCGCGCGCCAAATGGGGCAAATCGAAGCGATATGCACACAACTAACCGTAAATAAATGACTTGCGACAATCACACAGATTGTGTATTACACGCAAAGCATTGAAAAAGCGCCAAATGTGTAAAATGGCCTCGCGGCGCCACCCCGAAGGCGGCAACCCGAATCCCCATCGCATCTTCCTCCAATCGGCAATAGGCAATTGGCAATTGGCAATCCCCCTCCCCTTCACACCAGCGGCCGCACGCGGCCATCCCCGTGCCCGCCGCGCTTGCCCCAAACGCCGGGAATTTGCGTCGAGCAATTCGGGCATTTGCCATCCGCGCCGATGCGGTTCTCCCGCACCAGAAACCCGTGCCGGCGGATCAACGTAGTCTTGCAGTTATGGCAGCGGGTGTTCTCCCATTCGCCGACCTGCCCCGGCAGGTTGCCGGGATAGATGTAGCGGATGCCGGCTTGTTGGCCGTATTCCACGATGCGCATCAGATCGTCGGCCGTCGTTTGGCGGTAGCCATCGGTCATCTTGTAATCGGGATGGAAGGCGGTGACGTGCCAGGGCATGAGGGGATCGACGGACACCAGGAAATCGGCCATGCGCTTCAGTTCCTCGCGGTCGTCGCTGAAGCCGGGGACCACGAGCGTGACGATCTCCACCCAGAAGCCTCGCTCCTTGAGCATGCGGATCGTCCCCGTCACGTTTTCCAAAACTCCGCCGAGTTGGCGGTAGTGCTGCGGGTTGAACGTCTTGAGATCGACCTTGTAGGCATCGACGTGTGGGCGGAGGAAATCGACGACCTGCTCCGTGCCGTTGCCGTTGGAGACGTACGCGCATTTCAGCCCGCGCGACCGGGCTTCCTGGAAGACCGCCACCGCCCATTCGCTGGTGATGAGCGGCTCGTTGTAGCTCGACGCGATCACCGGCGCGCCGTGCTGGATCGCAAGGTCCACCAGTTGTTTCGGATTGGTCAATCGCGGCGGCGCGGCCGCCTTGGGATCGCGCAGCATCTGGCTGGTCACCCAGTTCTGGCAATATCCGCAGTGATAATCGCAACCGAGCATCCCGAACGTGAGGGCATCGCTGCCGGGCAGGCAATGGAAGAAGGGCTTCTTCTCGATCGGGTCGCACGCCAGCACCCCGACGTACCCGAAGGGGACCTTCAGGACCCCGTTGTCGTTGAAGCGAACCCGGCAGACTCCGTCGCGGCCGGGTTTGACGAGGCAGCGGTGGCCGCAGGCGAAGCAGCGTACCGCGCCATCGGCCTCATGCCGGATCAGCTCCTCCGCCGCCGGGGCCACGTGTTGATGCAGCATGTCCTTCAGCGATTTCAGCCGGCTCTGTTCGTCGAGGATTCCCAAGCTCGCCATGATCGCGCCTTCCACTGCGATTTTAGTCACTCCGAAGCCGTAGAAACAGCCAATTCTTCTCCGCCGCGCGCCAATTCGTTATAGTTTCGCCCTTGAGATTCAATGCCCTTTTTCTCCTGCTGATTGAGGTTATCGCCATGTTGACCCAGGGATGCGCATCGGTGGCCGAACAGCCTGAAGCCGCCCAATGGCCGAAAATCGCCGGAATCGACCGGGCCATGCAGGCCTTCGTCGATCGGGGCGAGCTTTCGGGGGCCGTGACCCTGGTGGCGGATCGGCAAAGCATTCTCCACCTCTCGGCCGTGGGCCAGCGCGACCTCAAACACCGCCTGCCCATGCGCACCGACACGATCTTCTGGATCGCCTCGATGACCAAGCTCATGACCTCCGCGGCGGTCATGATGCTCCAGGATGAGGGGAAACTTTCGATTGACGATCCCGTGTCAAAATACATTCCCGACTTCGCCGGGCTGAAGACTCCCTCCGGCAAGCCGGCAAACCTGACGCTGCGCCGGCTCCTGACGCACACCAGCGGCTTGGCCGAAGCGCCGCGGGACGTGATGTTCAAGGCCCGCACGCTGGGAGAACTGGTTCCGTTTTATCTGGATCGGCCCACGTCCTTCGAGCCGGGGAAGAAATGGGATTATTGCCAATCCGGCATCAACACGCTGGGCCGGATCATCGAGATCGTCTCGGGCCAGTCCTACGCGGATTTCCTGCAAACCCGGCTGTTCGATCCGATGGGTTTGAAGGACGCGACGTTTTATCCGAGCGACGAGCAACTCCAACGGCTGGCGCAGAGTTACGTCGTGAAGCGAGGCCGGCTGGAACGAATTCTGATCGATCGGCCGGTCGGCATTCGCAAACATTTTCCCGCCGCCAACGGCGGATTGTTCTGCACGGCCGGAGAATATTGCCGGTTCTGCCAGATGCTGCTGAACGGCGGAACGCTGGAAGGCCGGCCATATTTGAGCGCCAAGAGCATCCACGAGATGACGAGCGTGCAGACGGACGGGCTGAAGGCGGGCTTTGTGCCGGGAAGCGGATGGGGGCTGGCGTTCGGCATCGTGCGGGAACCGAAGGGAATCACCGCGATGCTCTCGCCCGGCACGTTCGGGCATGGCGGCGCTTACGGAACCCAGGCGTGGATCGATCCGGTCAAGGGGCGGATCTACATTCTGTTGATTCAGCGCGGCGATCTGGATAACGCGGATAATTCTAAATTCCGGCAGGCGTTTCAAGAGGCCGCGGCGCAATAGCCGCCGCCGCTCGCTTCGCCTGCGGAGGCAAAGCCTTCCGCTGCGGAGGCAAAGCCTTCCGCGAGATGGTGACCACCAACCTTTGGATGGAATGCCGCGGATCGGAGCGGCCGATCCGTTCCTTCTGCTCCGGGGCCAGAAATCGCAGCCATTCCTTGCGGCCCGTGACGTCGCTGTGGCCGCCGTCCTGACCGATGAGCAGCGGATCGGGGGCGTACATCTTGAAATGGCGCATCAGGGAAGAAATCACCAGGTCGCAGTGATCGTTCGTGGTATTCCGCCAGAATTGGGAAAGCACCCCCATCAGCCGGCCGCGAACGGCGTAGGCATGGCTGCGATTGGAGGCCTGGCAACGCACAACGCCGGGACAGATCGTCTCGGGCAGCCGCAAATGCTCGGCGCCGAACATCAGGCCATCCCAGTCGTCCGGGACTTTCCCGATAAATTCCCGGGAAAGGGCTGAAAAGTTCTCAACGGGATAGGCATCGTCCTCCAGCACCAGCAGCGCGCGCACGCCATCGTTGATGGCCGAATCGAGAACCGCGCGATGGGATAGAAGACATCCCCAGGCGCCGGGGCCTTTGTCCCAATCAGCCGGGGTCCCCACCGCTTGGCCGTCAACGGCCTCAAATCGCCGGGGCGTTTTGAACGGCCAGGCTCCGAGCGTCTGCCAGAACCGCTCAAGCCGGTCGCGCCGGCGGGCAAGGTTCACGACCACAACTCGGTCGAATGTTTGCGAAATGTCCCCGCCGTTCAGATTCTCGGCAGGCGAGCAGGAAATCCCGTCCATGAGATGCCCTTCCTTTATGCCGCCGGGAAACCTTCCCGGCAAAGTTACCGCAAGGGAATATCGACTCGGCCGGCGGCCGAACGTGAAGTTTCGTGAGATTCATCGTGCCGGCAACAATTGGCGGTCTTCACAAAGCTGCAATTCACGGATGCCCTTTGTAGCCGGCCGATGCAGATCGAATTGCTTGATCCGCATTTTGGCCGTGGGAAATCGGGCGGCAATGCGTCGACTTCGCCGCCCAGGGATTCGATAATCTTCTTGAGCGTGGCGACTTGCATATCGCCCTGACCCTCCAGCTTTGAACGCGAAGGCCGCCTAATGCCCGGGATCCCGGCCAATTCGCCTTGGCCCTTGCCGGCCATTTGGGGAGTCTCCGACATCAGCATTTCAGCCAGGAATTCTTTAGTCCGGCGAGCTGCGCGGGTAGGGGCTTGGCGCTGATCACGACGCGACCGGCGAGTTCATAAAAAGTTTAGCAATGTAATTTACCCATGCCTTTCTCCTATTCCCGCTTTCACTTTTTGATCGTCTCCAAGTAAGCGTGATCCGGCTTGTCCGCCTTGGCGATCAATTGCCTATAGAATCGTCTCTTTTCGCTGTTGCCGGACTTGTCCCCGCCGACCTTTACGATTGCCGAACAACTCTACATTGGCACGCGCACGGTGGAAGCGCATGGCCAGCAACTGAGCAACCCGAAAAAGCACTCTGTTGCAGAACTAATCAAGTATGCAATCCGCGCAGGGCCAACATCACTTTAGCGGCTGTTCTTGTCGTGGCGAAGCAGGCGGCTCTCGGGAATTATGGGAAACAGGTACAACCGAAAATCGCGGGCGAGCGGCGGAGTAACGGCGCCATATTCCCGGTAGACTGTAACTTACGGGTTACCAGCGTTCCGATGTGGGACAGAGAGTATTCGCCGTGCAGAAAGGGGCACTCCACTCTTCTGGGCATCACGGTCGGCCATTGAGCGAGAAGTGGAGGAATATCATAAGTTCAACGTAACATTCATCCCTTGTGAACGATAGCGGAGCGCCAGCTAGTTTTATACCGAGCGCGGACTATTCATCTAACTGGTGTCGGCTGGATAGCTGACAGCTAGCTAGTTGACAGTGGAAAGGGGGACATCTATCGCATGTTATTCTTCAATTATTAACTTGACTCGATTGCATGCCGCGCGTTAGTTAGGAGCGTGAGCAAGAATGCGAATTTAATATTTTGCTCCACATTGGGATGGTTCGGCGGACGAAAGGGAGGAAATGCTCGGGCATCACTTCCGGCCAATTCACGTTCTCGGAAGAACACTCTGTTTGAACGGACCAAGGGGTCGTTTGGATGAAGTGTTCTAACCACAAATAACCCGCGGCCGCGGAACACGTCGTTGTGGAAAGCGGTAGCAGGGAAGGGAAACAAATGAAAAGCGGAGACAATGGGGTACAGCAAAGGGGCTTCGTTCAATCCATCGGCGCCAGCAATCGTGGACGAAAAGCGTCCTCCCGCCAGAAACTTAACTCCGCCATTAGCATTCTGGTTGAGAAGTTGGAGTCGCGCACCCTCCTGAGCGCGAGTTTGAGCGCCGGCACTCTCGATCCGAATTTCGGCGTGACCGGCAAAGTGATTACTGACTTTGTCGCTCAGGATCAGGGCACCTGCGTTGCCATCGACTCCCATCAGAGCAACGATCTTGTCGTCGCCGGCGTCAGCAACGGCAATTTTACCGTCGCTGTTTACAGCTCCACCGGCAGCCTCATCACCCAGGCCACCCCTACGATCAACGGCGGCACCGGTTATTCACAGGCTAACGCCGTAACCATCGACTCCACGGGCGGGATTCTGGTCGCGGGGTATGTGGATGATCACGCGACCAACGACGATTTCGTCCTGGCGCGGTATACGTTTGACGGCACCAATCTGACGCTTGATAACACCTTCGGAACGGGCGGTCAGGGATACGTCGTCACGGATCTCAACGGCGGCAAGTCCGACATCGCCGATGCGGCTGCGATCGATGGTAACGACATCCTTCTTGCGGGCGAATCCGGAACCGGCGCGTCGGAACACGCGGCGGTGGTCGCCTACACAAGTTCCGGGGTTCTCGATACGACTTTTGGAAGCGCTGCCACCGGGATCGTAGTAACCACTGGGGCGGCCGATCAGGCCAATGCCATTACCGTCGACCCCAGCGCAAACGTTGTATTGGCCGGCCAGACAGGCGCGGGCCAGGCTGAGATCATCGTTTTGCCGTCGACCGGAACGTCTTTTCAGAAATACGCATTGAATTTGGGGGGCTCATCCGCCGCCAACGCCGTGGTCGCCCAAAGCAACGGCGAATATCTCGTTGCCGGCACCGCCAGTGGTCAATTCGTGCTAGCGGAAGTCATGCCGAACGGCACTCTCGACAGCGGATTTGGGACCGCCGGCGAGGTGAAAACCAGCTTCAGCAACAGCAGCTTCGCCCAGGCGAATGCCATGGCTGTGCAGAGCTACAACGGAAAGATCGTCCTGGCCGGATTGGAAACGGACAATTCGGGAAATGATTTCTTCGCCCTGGCACGCTATGACGCCAACGGAACCGTGGATACGTCCTTTGGAACCGGCGGCACCGTAACCACCGATTTCTCCGGCAGCGCCTCAGCCGACAGCATCGCAGGCGGCGTAGCGATTCAACCGGACGGACTGATCGTTGCCGCCGGGTTCACCGGCGCAGGAACAAACCCGGACAATTTCGCCGTTGCCCGCTACGTTTCCAACAACGCGCCGACCGCCACCAATGCAACCGCCGCGCTCGACTCGATCACTGAAAACAATGAATCGTCCCCCGGAAATACCGTCGCCACATTGGTGACGCGCTTTGGCATGACCGATCCCGACGGCGATACGGTCGGACTTGCCATTACGGGTGTCGAGGATACGTACGGAACGTGGCAATACTCGATTAACGGCGGCACGAACTGGACAAATATTTCCACCGGTGTCAGCGACGGCAACGCCTTGCTCCTGGCCCCGGCGGCGCTCGTCCGCTTCCTGCCCGACAACAACGACACCGGCTCGTCGACAATCACCGTCCGCGCCTGGGACCAGACCACCGGAACCAACGGCGCATTCGCCAACGTCACTACCAATGCCGCCGCCAACTACAATTCCTTCAGCGACAATGCGTATACGGCCAGCATCGCCGTGACGATATTAGTGCCGCCCGCTGTTGTATTCGTGGATAACTCCTGGACGGGTGCTGGGTACGGAACGAACGTGACCGATGGTTTTGGCCAGCACACGTTCGGTGTAAATGCTTTCGCGACGATTCAGGAGGGCGTAAATGCCGTCGCCCCTAACGGAACGGTGGAGGTTGATGCCGGAACCTACGCCGAGAACGTTGACGTGATCCAATCCCTGACGATCCTCGGGCCCAACGCCAACATCGACCCCAACACAGGCACTCGCGTTGCCGAGGCAATCGTTGTGCCCGCCGTTGCGGACATCGAAACGGGCGATGGCGGAGCGGGCGACACCAACGGCACGATATTTCGCCTGGGCGATCCGACTCATCCGACGAACCCGATTACCGTCACCATCAACGGCCTGACCATCGACGGCAACAGCCCCTTGCTGCCAACGTCAGAGGGCCGGTCGCTCAACGGTGTTTACGTGGACACCGGAGCCGGCATCGACAATAGCGTCGGTTCTTACGATCAGAATCCCGGCGGCATGGCCACGACCATGATCGTCCAATACAACATCATCGAGAACCTGGATCGCTATGGCGTGCTGGGCGATGCGGTCAACGGATCGACCGCACTGACCGGGGCCAACGTCAGCTACAACAAAATCACCAATATCCCGTCAGGAAACAATTACACTGGGGACCGCGGCCGCGGCGTCGCCTTCGAGGACAATTACTATGGTTCGGTGACCCATAACGTCATCACCGACGTCAACGTCGGCTATCAGAATGACAACTTCTATCTGGCTGACCCGAGCGGTCAAGGATTGGTGATTGAGGACAATACGATCAGCACGTACCACCGCGGAATCTTCTACAACTTGATGTATGACAACGCCTCCACCGGGACCATCGAGAACAACGTTCTGTCGGTGGACAATTCCGGCCTTGGCGCCGACGCCAACAATTTCGGCCTGGAAATCATTTCGGTCGAGAGCGGAGTCGGCGTCACCGCATTGAACAACAGCGACACCGGCTCGACCTATGGAATCCTGCTCACCGGTGACAATACCACTGCCGGCCTGACGGTTTCCGGCGGCACCCTGACGGACAACGTGTACGGCGTCTACGTGACCGACAACGATCCACAGTTCCCGTCCGATGGGAACACGCCCAATGCCGTCATCAACGGAGTTACGATTTCCGGCGCCACCGGCGCGGGCGTCTACGTGCAGGAGGCCAATGGCGAAACGGTTGGCGCCACGATCACCGGCGGCACGTCCATCAGCGGCGGCAACGTCGGAATCCTGGTCAGCGGACCGGATGCGTCGCTTGCCTTCTGGGGCACTTCGGCGGCGAGCTTGTCCACTCTCAGCGGTAATTACATCACCTTGGAAAACGGCGCGATGGGCAGTCCGACGCCGAGCGTGATCGACGCCTCGAATGTTACGTTCGACGGCCTCGGCGGCTCCAATGTCCTCACCACGCTGGCCCAGTACTATGGCATTGAAAACAGGATCACGGATTATCTGGACGATTCGACTCTCGGCTACGTCCACCTCAACGCAGGCAATGTGTACGTCGCACAAAGCAGCGAGACGCCCAACGCCGGCGCGATCCAGCGCGGCATCAACGTCGCCGCAACGAACGATACGGTCAACGTGCAGGCCGGCGTTTACGTCGGTGAACTGGACATTGAAACGCCGCTAACTCTGGCAGGCGCTCAGGCCGGCATCGATCCGAATCCCTCGGCGCCGGCCGCCGCCGATCAAACCATCATCGAGCCGGACACTTCCGATCCCAATCCGTATGACAACAATGCTGTACTCGCGGTCTATGTGGGCGTCAGCGGCGTCACGATCAATGGCGTCACCGTCGACGGAAGCAATCCGAACCTTACTCACCTAGACGCCCAGACGACGGACGACGCGTCAGAGGGCATCGTGTCGTACACCGGCGTAGGAAACATCACGGTCAAGAACAACATCATCGAAAACACGGCCTACACCGGCGTTGACTTCTACAACTACACCAGCGACGCCCCGACGGCCAACAACGTTATCACCGACAACCTGATCCAAAACCTGAGCGATACATACGGCTTCGGCATCGGCGTAAACCTCTACAACAACTTCTACGCACAGGTGACCCACAACGTCATGAACGACGTGACCGTCGGCGTGCAGACCGGCAACTTCTCCCAGGCCAACAGCGACAATACGTTCACTCCGGAAATCTCCAACAACACGATTGCCGCAAGCGGCGTCGGCATCTTCTACAACCTGATGTACGACGGCAGCTCGACGATCACGGTCAGTAATAACCACATTACGGCGATCAATTCCTCCGCCGACGCGCCCTGGCAGGGAGTGCTGCTGACGTCCATCCAGGACCCGGCCAGCGTCTCGTTCCAGAACAACACCATCGACGGTTCAAATGCGTACACCAACGGGGGGACGGTCCCCTCTTCCGGATATGAGGTCTGGAATACGCCGACCACCGGCAGCGTGCTGATCTCCGGCGGCTCGGTTACCGGCGTGGACTACGGCGTGTGGTTGAACACCTACGAAGGCTACAGCAGCGACGCGGTTAGCACGCAGGTGACGATCAGCGGCGTGAACATCAGCGCCAGCAAGATCGGCGTCTACGTCGAAGATAGTCCGCAGAATGGCACCGCAACCGCTTCGGCAACTATCGAGGGCAACACCAGCATTACCACCAATACCACCAGCGGCATCGGCGTCGAAGTCAGCGGCTCAACAGCCAGCGCCACCATCACCGGCAACGACGCGTCGATTGATGGCAATCTCGTCGGCATTGAAGTCGTCGGCGGCAGCGCGACGATCACCAGCAATCACATTTACGACAACGGAACCGGCATCGAATTCATCGGCGGCGGAAGCGGCTCGGTGACGGGAAACAATTTTGACGGCGGATCGACGCCTCTGGATAACGGCACCGACCTGGATATCGAGAGCGGAGCGGGCGCCGTCACCGATGGCGGCGGAAACGCCTTCGCCGGCACGCAGTACATCAACAATCTGGAGCTGGGCAATGTTCTCAACGCCACCGCCGACTATTTCAGCGGCGCGTTGGCAAGTTCACTTTTGCCGTCGCAGGCTTACCCTGTTGAAGACCGTATCACCGATTACCTTGACAATCCCACCTATGGCTATGTCAAACTGAATGCGGCCAACGTCTACGTGACGCAAGTGAGCGAGAACACCACGCCCGGCGCGATCCAGCGCGGCGTCAATGTCGCCCCCACCAACAGCGGCACGGTAAACGTGCACGCCGGGAGCTTTTCGGGCTCGGTCAACATCATCGGAAAGAATCTTACTCTCGACGGCGCGGGTAACGGCGCGGGCGGCACAACCATCGTGGCTCCGGCCAGCATCACCAGCCAGTTCTCGACCGGCTCCGGCAGCAAGTACGCCGTCATATATGCCAATGCCAACGACGTGGTCATCGAAAATCTGGCGGTGAATGGGGCCAGTTCGGGCAACGGCTATGGCGACGGCTTCCTCGGCATCGCCTACTACAACGCCGGCGGAACGGTCAACAACGTCACTATCGAGAATGTCGAGAACAGTCCTTTCAACGGCGTGCAGAATGGCGTAGCCCTCTACGCGTACAATGCCGACAACGCCGTCCGCTCGCTGAGCGTCACCAGCGACGTAATCAACAATTACCAGAAGAACGGAATGGCCCTGTTTGGAAACGGCCTGACAGTTGATGTCGCAAACAATACCGTCACCGGAGCCGGTCCCACAGCGGCGATCGCGCAGAACGGCATCGAGGTCGGCGACGGCGCGGCGGGCACCATCTCCGACAACACGGTAAGCGGGAACGAGTACAACGGAAGCGGCGGCGGCCCCGATCAGTTCAGTGATGTGCAATCCACCGGACTGCTGCTGTACGGCACGTCGGGCCTGCAGGTAACCGGCAATATCATCGATGGAAATGATATCGGCATCTACAACAACACCGATGGGGCCACGATTTCCGGCAACCAACTGGGCAACACGACCGCCAACCGCTATGAAGGCATTGTCGAGGACCAGGGCAGTTCCGCCATTTCAGCCAATACGATCCAAGGCGGAAATATCGGTATCGATATCGTTTCGTTCGTTGGAAACACCGGCGCGTCCCAAGCGACCCTCGACGGCAACATCGTCTCCGGCGCCGGCGTCGGCATTGAGGCAATTCGGCAGGACAACACGACCCCGGCCGTGGACGTGCTCGCTCAGAACAATACCCTTTCGGGCAACACCGAGGGCGTTCTCATCAGCGGCGGAGCCACTGTCGATCTGGGCACCGATGCAAGCGATTTGGCGCACCAAAACTTCACCCCCCTGGGCACCAGCGCCGGCCATAACATTCTGACGGGCTACACCGGCGGCACCGGGCATTACGCCATTGACGATCAGAACACGCCTCAAGGCACTGAGCCTGACGTACTGGCCGAGGACAATAATTTCGGGCCGTACTCGCCGAGCAATCCCAGTGCCATCGCCCAGGTCATCAACGACCATCACGACAATTCGAGCCTGACGACCGTTTACTACCTGCCGGCACTGAATCAGCAAACCGCTCCGGAGACCGTGTACGTGAACGCGTCGTGGGCCGGCAGCGTCTTCGGCTCCGATGCGGACGGCCCGGGTCCCGGCACTTCCTTCGGCTACGACGAATTCAGCGACATTCAAAGCGGAATCAACGCCGTCGCCTCCGGCGGCATTGTGGACGTAGCCGCCGGCACGTATGCCGATCCGACCATCACCAAGTCCCTGACGCTTAATGGCGCGCAGGCTGGAAATGACGCCGCGACGCGCGTGGCCACCCCTGGTTATGCAGCGCACGAATCCGTCATTACCACGTCCTCCGCCGACACCGACACAGCTGCCAGCGATCTTCTGAATATCGAGGCCAGCAACGTCACGATCAACGGCTTTGATCTGGACGGCATCGCCGGCGGCTATGGGGCGCACAACGGCATTGCCACGGTCGATTCCAGCAACAACGGCCAGGCGGTTAATAATATAATCGTCGAAGATAACATCGTTCAGAACGTCGGCCACGACGGAATCGCAATGATCGATCCGTCCGACGGGTCGGCTGTTACCAGCGGCGACCAGATTACGGGCAACGTCGTACAGAACTTCGTCGATTACGGCGTCGTTCTGGCTTATAACGCCTACGGAGACGTGACGTCCAACACCGTCATCATGCCCGACAACGCCGAAGCCGGCGTGTGGGTCTACGACTTCACGGCCAACGGCGGTAGTACGGCGACCAACACAATCAACGTGTCGCAGAACAACGTCACGGCGGGTCAGGATGACTTCGGCGGCATCTGGGCGAACCTGGATTACGCGCCGACGGCCACGCTGAACGTCACTGACAACACGGTGAATGCCGGAACTCTGGTGACCGGCGCCGATGGTTACACGAACGGCATCTATCTCAGCACCATCCAGAACGGGTTTAGCGTCAACTTGACCGGCAACACGGTGGGCAGTTCAGGGGGCCAGTTCGCCACGGGCATTTCGCTCTGGAATCTGCCGACCAGCAACACCGTAACCGTCTCTGGCGGCTCGGTCGGCAATTCGGTTGTCGGCGTTGAGGTGGATAACGACGACGTTAACTTCGGCTCCGGCGATAGCACCTCGGTGAATATCAGCGGCGTTTCCATCACCGGCGCGACGACCGGCATTTTGGCCAGCGGCGATTCCCTCGGCGGTGGAACGATTTCGGCCGACATATCCGACAACAACATCAGCAGTAGCACGACCGGCATCGAAGTCAGCGGCCCGAACGCCTCGGCGACGATCAGCGGAAACATTATCGACGACTCGACGACCGCCGGGATATATGTCTCCGGCGGATCGGCCAGCATTTCCGGCAACACGATCACCGGCGGCGGCGATGGCATCGACGCCGACAATCTCTCCGGCGGCAATCCGGCCTTGACGATCACCGGAAACACGATCAGCGGCGGGTCGGGTCACGGGATGAACCTGCAGGATTTGAGTGATGGCAGCACCATCGGCGGAGCGATTCCCGCCGACGGCAACAACGTCACCATCGGCGGCGGCGGCACGGGCATTCAGACGGGATTCGCACAAGGGTCTCTCACCATCGAGAACAACGATATTAGCGCCAGCGGCGCCGGCGCTCTTGGCATTGACGCGGTGGGCACCAGCGGGGCTCTGACCATTGATGACAATACGGTCAGCGGCGCGGCCGTCAGCATCGACGTGAATATCTCGGAGGGCGCAGTCACGGTTTCCGGCAACACCGTCACCAACAGCGCCGACGGCGATGGCATCGTCGTCTTCAACACCGCGACGGCGGCTGATGTCAGCGGCAACATCTTGAACAGTTCCAGCAGCGCTCCGAACCTTGACGATGCCGCGGGCATCGAGATCAGCAGCGCTGGGTCTGGTGTCAGCCAGGCCGACCTCACGGGCAATACCATCACCGGATTTTACACGGGCGTTCAGGTGGATTC
This sequence comes from Tepidisphaeraceae bacterium, assembly GCA_049512115.1. Classification (GTDB taxonomy): domain Bacteria; phylum Planctomycetota; class Phycisphaerae; order Tepidisphaerales; family Tepidisphaeraceae; genus PALSA-1353. Next base: position 13,175 of record JBEKXM010000018.1, read on the forward strand.
CTCGTTCGGCGGGTCGGCCGATGCGACGGCGACATTCAACACCCTCACGGACGATGCCACTGGAATTAAGGTGAATGGCGGCACGCTCGTTGCCGACAACAACCTGATCTCCGGCGGCTCGGGCGACGCGGTGGACGTCACGGCCATCGGCTCGCCCAGCGTCACCCTTTACGACAACGCGCTGAACAACAGCGGCCTGGGCGTCAATAACGCCAACAGTGCCGTGGTGGATGCTTCCGGCAACTGGTGGGGCGCCAATACCGAATCCGGCGTTCAGAGCCAGATCGGCGGCGCAGCCTACGTGGACTATACGCCATGGCTCGACACTTCGGCCAACAGCGCATCGGGCACGGGATTCGACGGCGATTTCTCCAAGCTCGACGTCGGCTCCGGCGGTGCTCAGGTCCAAAGCGGCGGCCGGATCAACGAGGCCATCGGCGATCTGATCACCGGCGGAACCATCAAGGTGTACGCCGGCACGTACAACGAATCCGTGGACATCACCAAACCGCTGACGCTGGAAAGCGTTGGCAGCGTCGTCATCACAGACCCGGCCAGCTTCGCCGTCGTGACCATCGACAACGGTGTCAGCGGCGCGGTTCTCAATGGATTTACCATCGTCGCCAGCGCCAGCAATTGGGCGCTGGACGTGGCCGGCACAAACGCGACCATCGAGAACAACACCTTTGAGAGCGCCAACGTCGGCAACGTCATCGTCTCCGACCATTCCGACGCTTTCACGGGCAACACATTCGATTCACCGTCGGCGGCGAGCGAGCCGAATTTCCTGCAGTTCCAGGACAGCGCCACTTCCGGCTACAGCAGCAACGGCGAGGTCCCGACGTTGCTGGCCGACAACACGTTCGACCGCGCCGTCACGGTCCAGAATGCCGGCGGTTATCTCGGCAATGTCTGGTCGAATATTCAGGCCGCCGTCAACGCGGCCCTAGGCGGCGATACCGTCGCGGCCTCGGCTGGCACCTATGCTGAGGAAATATTGATTGATAAGAGCATTACGCTCGATGGCGCACAGGCGGGCGTCGATGCGCGAAGCCGTAGCGGGTCCGAATCCATCGTGAGCAACAGCGAAGGAGACTTCCAGATCGAAGCCGACAACGTCACCATCGATGGCTTCACCCTCGAGGGCGTCACGGCCGACCCCGGCTCCGATCTGAACAGTCTGGGCGTCGCAATCTGGACCAATCCCGGATACTCGGGCACGCACGGCGGAACCCAGATCCTCAACAACATCATCCAGGGCAACATCGCGGGCATCGAACTGGACAACGACGGAACTTACCAAACCGTCGTTCAGTACAATCTCATCCAAAACAACAACGCCCTTGGCGCCGGCAGCGGCAATGGCGTCGAAACTTCATTTGGCCTATCGAACGCACTGATCGACAGCAACACTTTTTCCAACAACTCGAATGCGGCCGTTGTTGTTGAAGCGCCCTCGCAAGGGATCGTCATCTCGAACAACCAGGCGGATAGCGCCTTCGCACTCTTCGACACGACGAACAGTCAGTTGACGGCCAACACCATCGCCAATTCGACGAGCGGCGGCGTCTACCTCGGCGGCGGCGACGACAATGTCGAAATCTCCCAAAACGATATATCGAACAATCCGGGGGCGGCAGGCGTCGAGGTCGACAACGCCTACGGAGTCGGCACCAACTCGGACATCAACGTTCATAACAATTTCCTTGATAACAACCGCTATGGCGTTCTGGTTACTGCCGGCGCATTGAGCGGTTCGATGAGCGTCAACATCAACCATATCGCCCTCAATACCACGGCCGGATTGGAAAATGATTCCACGGTCACGGTCGATGCATCCAACAACTGGTGGAACTCGGCCAATGGGCCTGACACGACGTTGAATACCTTCCAGTATCCAACAAGCGGCGACAAAGTGATCGGAACAGACGTGATCATCGCCCCCTGGCTCAGCGACGGGATCGACTCCGAACCCGCGGTTGCCGGCTTCCAGCATGCCAACGCCAACGCCACGCCCACGACTCCGACGATTGCGCTGGAAGCTTCCAGCGACACCTATGGCGCGCCCAACGGTCCGGATTTGGGCATCGGCACCGACAGCGACGGGATCACCAATGATAGCACTCCGACCTTCGACGGCGCCGGCGACAACGGCGACACCGTCAACCTCTACGAAGGCGCGAATCTGCTGGGTACGGCAATGGTGACCGGCGGCGGTTGGTCCATTAGCAGCACCCATCTGGCCGATGGCACTTATGCCGTCTACGCCATCGCAACCGATCCGCATGGCAACAACAGTGCCAGCAGCGGCACGGTGAGCGTGACCATCGACACGGCGGCTCCGGCAGCGCCGAGCACGCCAATCCTGACGGCCAGCGACAGCGATTCTCCGGCCAGCAGCCCCGATTCAGGTATCGGTACCAACAGCGACGATATCACCAACGTCAACACACCGACCTTTACCGGCACGGGCGAAGCCGGCACGCTGATCCGCCTGTACGCCAACAACGTGGAAGTCGGCTATACGACGGCCACCGGAACTCCGGGCCATCCGGGCGGCGCGGGAACTTGGTCGATCACGACCAGCGCACTGGCCGATGCCTCATACACGATCGACGCCACCGCGACCGATACGGCCGGTAACACATCGGTGCTGTCCGGCACCCTGGCCGTGACTATCGATACGACCGCTCCGGGCGCTCCGATCGCTCCAGCGATGACGGCTGGCAGCGACACGGGCTTCTCGAACAGTGACGGAATTACCTCCGACAACACTCCCGTCTTCACCGGCACGGCCGAAGCGGGCACGCTGATCCGCTTGTACGCCAACGGCGTGGAAGTCGGGTTTGCAACAGCCACCGGAACTCCGGGCCATCCCGGCGGCGCGGGAACCTGGTCGATCGCGACCAGCGTGCTGGCCGACGGCTCATATACGATCGACGCCACCGCCACCGATACGGCCGGCAATACATCCGCGTTGTCGGGCACTACGACAGCCGTAATCGATACCCACGCTCCGGCTCCGACAATCGACGGCAGTTCCGCCAACGCCGAATCCGGCCCGGAAGGTACTCTGATCAGCCTGGCCGGGTTGGCGAACGATCCCGCTCCATCGTCCGGAATCTACTCGTACGATTGGCACGTCGTCGCGAGCAACAGCCAGACGATCACCGACGGAACCTCGCAGAGCTTCTCTTTCACGCCGGAAGACAAGGGCACCTACACGGTGACCTACACCGTGACGGACAACGCCGGCAACGTCGGCACGGCAAGTGACATCATCACGGTCGGTGACGTGGCCCCGGTGGCTGCGATTTCGGCGGCTCCGGGGACCAACCCCGCGGGCACGCCGATCAGCTTGACCGGCACGGCCAGCGACGTGGGATCGGTGGACAATGCCGCCGGTTACACCTTCGCCTGGAGCGTAAGCGAGAACGGAAACCCAGGCTTCTCCGCCAGCGGCTCCACGTCCGCTGGAGCCTCCAGCGTTGCGATCAACTTCACGCCGGTGCTGTATGGCACCTATGTGGTGACGTTGACCGCCACGGACCATAACGGGGTAAGCAGCGCCCCAGCCAGCGAGAACATTATCGTCAGCGAGGTGACGCCGGCGATCACGCTGAGCGGGAGCAAATCGGATCCAACCAACTCGATTCCCAACGCCGTCAATGGCGACACCTTCACCCTGACGCTGGGTCCATTGCAAGACAGCGATCTGATTCCCGGCGGAGACACCATCAACAGTTACACGATCCTATGGGGCGACGGCAGCACCGTCATCACGGGAGCGCAACTGGCCAATCTGGTGGCCAATGGCGGGACGGTGACCCATGTGTACGAAAGCGGCACCTCGGCCGAATCGAGCACGCCGAACACCGACATCCAGGTGGATGTCACGCTCACGGACTGATACGGCCACCAGCATTTCTACGGC
>JBEKXM010000019.1:0-16971 GCA_049512115.1 Tepidisphaeraceae bacterium
GATCGAAACCAACTTCGACGCGATACCGGGGCCGACGCATAATTACGCGGGGCTTTCGGTGGGCAATCTAGCTTCGCTGTCGCATACGAATCAACCGTCCAATCCAAAACAGGCGGCATTGCAGGGGTTGGCGAAGATGAAATTCGTGGCCGACCTTGGCGTGTCGCAGGCGGTGCTGCCGCCGCACGAAAGGCCGGATATTTGGACGCTCAAACGACTGGGATTTTCCGGATCGGATGCGCAGGTTTTGGATGCCGCCCGCAAATATCCGGCGCTATTGGCGGCGTGCGGGTCGGCGTCGGCAATGTGGGCGGCCAATGCCGCGACCGTCTCCCCCAGCGCGGATACCTGCGACGGGCGGGTCCATTTCACGCCGGCGAATCTCGTCACGCAATTTCATCGGTCGCTGGAGCCGGCGACGACGGCGGAGGTTTTGAAGGCCATCTTCGCGGATGGATCGGCGTTCGCGCATCACGATCCGCTTGTGGCTTCGCCGCATTTCGCCGAAGAGGGGGCGGCCAACCATACGCGGTTGTGCCCGGGGCACGGCGAGCAGGGAGTGGAGATTTTCGCGTTCGGCCGGCGGGCGTTTGCCGGCAATCCATCGGCCCCGGCGCGGTTCCCGGCCCGGCAGACGTTGGAAGCATCCGAATCCATCGCGCGATTGCATGGACTTGATCCGGACCATGTGCTGTTTCTCCAGCAGAATCCCCGCGCCATCGACGCCGGAGCGTTTCACAACGACGTGGTGGCCGTCGGGAATTTGAACGTGCTGCTGTACCACGCTTCGGCGTTTGCGGAGGGCGAACCCGAGAGAATTCGGAGCCGGCTCGAAAAAGATGAATGGCCCCTTATATTTAGCCGCGGAAAAGATGAATGTCCCCTTATTTTCATCGAGGTGGCGGAATCGCGAGTTCCGCTGGCGGATGCGGTTTCGTCGTATCTGTTCAATAGCCAACTCGTTTCGCTGCCGGATGACACGATGGCGCTGATCGCGCCGACGGAATCGCGCGATAATCCGCGGACGCGGGAGTTTCTCGATGGGCTGCCGGCTCAAGACACGCCGATCCGGCAGGTGCATTTCGTGGACGTTCGCCAGAGCATGAACAACGGCGGGGGGCCGGCGTGTCTGCGTTTGCGCGTCGTGCTGACCGACCGCGAGCGTTCCCTGGTCAATCCGGCCGTGTTTCTCGACGATGCGCTTTACGAATCATTAAAACTGTGGATCGGCCGCCATTATCGAGACGAGCTCACGCCATCCGATCTGGCCGATCCGCAACTGCTCGACGAATCGCGGCGGGCGCTGGATGAATTGACGCGGGTGCTTAAGCTGGGATCGATTTATCCGTTTCAGGGGGGGCCGCCGCGGCCGTTCCCTCCACGCCGGCCATGAGGCGCAGGACGCGGTCCTGGGTGACTTCCTCGCGCTTCAGTTCGCCAACGAGTTTTCCCTGGCGCATGACCAGGATGCGCGTGGAGAGATTCAGCAGCTCGGGAAGCTCCGACGAGATCAGCATGATGGCGATGCCCTGGCCGGCGAGGTTGTCGATGAGTCCGTGGATGGCGGCCTTGGCGCCAACGTCGACGCCGCGGGTCGGCTCATCGACGATCAGAAGCTTGGCGTTTCTGCCGAGCCATTTGGCCAGGGCGATCTTCTGCTGATTTCCGCCGCTGAGGCCGGCGACGGGGGTTTCCAGCGACGGCGTTTTTACGTTGAGCCGGTCGAAAAAAGTCCGGGCGGCGCTTCGTTCGGCGCGTTGGTCGATGGTTCCCATCCGGCGGAATCGGCGGAGCATGGCCAGGGAGAAGTTCTGGCGGCCGCCCATTTTGAGGACCAAACCCTGGTGCTTGCGGTCTTCGGGAACCAGGGCGATTCCACGACGCATGGCCCCGCGCACGTTTCCCAGAGCGAGGGGCTTGGATTCGAAGGTGAGTGTTCCGACGGCCCGGCGGTCGAGGCCGAAGACGGCGGTGGCGATCTCGCTGCGGCCCGCGCCGACGAGGCCGGCGAATCCGACGATTTCGCCGGCCTTGACGTCGAAGCTGACGTCGCGGAACTTGCCGGGCGAGGAGAGATTTTTGACGGAAAGGATCACGTTGCCGGGGGTTTTGTCGAGGTGGTGGGGGAAATAGGCGTCGATGCTGCGGCCGATCATCATGCGGACGACTGAATCCGGGGTGGCGTCGGCGCGGTCGAGGGTTCCGGCGCATTTTCCGTCGCGGAGGACCGTGACGCGATCGCAGAGCCGAAAAACTTCGGGGAGGCGATGGGAGACGTAAATCATCGTGACGCCGCGCGACTTGAGACGCCGGATCAGGGCAAAGAGGTTTTCGGCATCGGGTTGGGGGAGGGAGCTGGTCGGCTCGTCAAAGACGAGAATACGTGCGCCGGTTCCGACGGCGGAGGCGATCTGGACCAATTGCTCGTGGGCAGTGGAGAGGGCGCGCATGTTCCGGCGCACGTCGAGGCGAGCGCCGATGTCGGCCAGAAGCTTCTGGGCGCGTCGTTCCATTTCGCGGCGGTCGATGAGAAAGCGGAATCGGCGGGGGTAATTGCCCATGCAGAGGTTTTCTGCGACGGAAAGATCGGGGCAGAAGGCCAGTTCCTGGTGGACCATGCCGATGCCGGCGGCGCGGGCGTCGGCGGGCGAGGAGAAATGGCGAAGGGCGCCGTCGATGGCGATGACGCCGGAGTCGGGGCGGTAGATGCCGGCGAGGAGTTTTCCGCAGGTGGATTTGCCGGCGCCGTTTTCGCCCACGAGGCCGTGACATTCACCGGCAGCGATGGAAAAGGAGACGGCGTCCAGCGCGGTGACGCCGGCGAAGGTCTTGGTAACCGATCGATATTCAATCATTGGAAAAAGTGCAAGTTGCAAGTTGCAAGTGCAAGTTAAGATCAGATTCTTCTCCACTTGCACTTGCAACTTGCACTTGCAACTTCCTCCTATTTTTTCAGCCACTTGTCCCAGTATCCGGCGAAATCATCGACGGCCATGCGTTGGGTATTCGGTTCGACGGGGAGCGTGGAATCAGGTTTGTTCAGCGTGACCAGCGTGAGAGGATTGGGAATCGCGTGAGTGTCGGGATTCACTCCGTCGGGGTCTTTGCCGGTGAGGATCTTGTCCACCAGAATCTCGACGGTGCGATGGCCCCAGCCGTAACAATCCTGGGAAATCAATTCGTTGACATATCCATTGCGGATATAAGTCAAACATTTGGGAAGCGCGTCGCAGGAGACGACTTTTATGGAGCCGGGGGGTTGCCAGTTGAGCGCATTTTCGGTGAACAGAGGCCAGCCACCGATGAAGATCCAGCCGTCGATCTTGCCGGGGTTGGCGGCCATGGCCTGGCTGATTCTCTGTGCGGCGGCCCCGGGTTCTTCGGCGTGATAGAACACGCCGTTGCCGCCGTTCAATTCCTGCATGTTGGGATGTTTGGCCAGTTCCTCGCGCACGGCCTTTATGCGGCGCTGGAGGTTCGGGCCAGTCTGATTGCCGCCGAGAATGGCGATGGTTCCCTTGTCGCCCATATATCGAGCCATTTCGGACATGAGGAGGTGGCCCAATTGGATATCGTCGGTTCCATAGTCGCACAATCGCTTGCTTTGGGGCGCGTCGGAGTCGAAGCAGACGACGAGGACGCCCTTGTCGACGGCGTCGTTGATCGCGGGCGTCAACATCTGGGCGGCGGAGCACGAGACGGTCATGCCGTCGACTTTTTCATTGGCCAGGGAATTGATGGCGTTGACCTGGGCGGCGGGGTCTTCATCGGGCGGGGTGCGCCATTCGATTTCGATGTTGACGCCGTATTTGTCGCCAAGTTCCCTGGCGGCATCGGTTGCACCAGTGTGCGCGGCCTGGAAGACGTCGTTGGCCTCGCTCTTGGCGACCATGCCGATGCGGATGGTCCGCTTTTGTCCGGCGGCGGCACCGGTGTCGGCGGCCTTTTTGCATCCCATGGGCAAAAACGCGGCGATGAGACAAACCGCCGCCAATCCCCCCATCATTCGTGTAAATCCGCGCATTGCGATCCTCCGGGTCTGGTTGAAGTATTCCGCTACACCGACGTCTTTGCGCCGGCCAACCGGCGCTGACGAACGTACTCGCTGATCGAATCAATCGCCACCGCGATAATGATGGCGCTTCCGACGATGATCAACTGATATTCGGTTTTCCAGTGAAGGGTGATGATTCCGTCCTGAATCATGGCGATGATGATGGTTCCGAGGAGGGCGCCCAGGGCGGTTCCCTTGCCGCCGGTGAGGCTTGCGCCCCCGACGACTGCGGCGGCGATGACGGTCAGTTCGTATCCCGAGCCCGACCCGGTGGAGGTTGCGCCGAAGCGCCCGAGCCAAACCATGCCGGCGATTCCGGCCGTCAGGCCGGCGACGGCGTAGACCCGCAGCTTGATCCATTTGGTTTGCAGGCCGCTGAATCGGGCGGCCTCCTCATTGCCGCCGACGGCGTAGATTTCGCGTCCACCGGCGGTCTGCGAGAGGTAAAACCCGCCGATGGCCGTGACGATGAGCATGACGAGCATTGGCATCGGCCGCTGGCCCCAGACGTTCAGCCGCATGAAATGATCGGTGAAGGCGGCGGGGATCTGGTGGTCCTGCGTGGGGATTTCCTGGAGCCGGGTGGTGACGACGGTGATGCCGCGGAAGACGCTCATGGTTCCGAGGGTGACGATGAACGGGTGCATGTTGAGGCTGACAATCAGCGCGCCGTTGAGCAATCCGCAGAGGAGTCCGACCCCCATGGGCAGGAGGAAAGCGGCGGGAAGGACCTGCCAGGCGGGGGCGTCTTTGGGAAAATATTGCAACACGCGGGCGGCGGTGAAGGCACTGAGGGCCATGGTCGATCCGACGGAAATGTCGATGCCGCCGGAAATGACCACCAACGTCATTCCGACGGCCATGATGGCGTAATAGGAAGCGGGAGTGGCGATCTCTTCGAGTAGATTGCCGGGATTGAGGAAATGGTTCTCCTCGCCGGGTGCGGCCTGGACATAGCCCCAGATGCTCAGGCCGAGGCCCATGACGAGAATGACCAGCACCAGCCCGAGTTCCTGCAACCGCGGCAAGCCGCGGCGCGGAAGCGCGGGCGCGATCGGCGAGGCATGTTCAAGCGAGATTTCCGTTTTCATCCGTCGGGGCGATTATAAGCGGGGCGGGTTGAAAACTCGAAGATGCGAACAAATCATCTCTCCCGGATTTGAACTCCCGAAACGGCGAAGTCTCCGAGCTTCAAGCTGAGCGTAACGGCAATCACTCGCCGCGACGCCGGCGGGCCAATATGGCGACCGAGCCGAATGTCAACAGGCCCAATGATGCCGGCTCAGGCACATTGGCAAGGCTGATGCCGTTTGCAGCGGCGAAGGTGTCCAAGGCCGCGACGTCACCGGCCGAGGCCGCGCCGCTGACGCCCTGGTTGAAGTTCATCGTCAGGCCGAGAAAGTCGGCGGCATTGACCAAGCCGTCGTAGTTGAAATCGCCCTGGTCCCAGCCGGTGACGCTCTGGTTGAAGTTCGCCACCAGGATGGTGAAGTCGGCGGCGTTGACCACGCCGTCCAGATTGGCGTCGCCCAGCAGCGTGTAGGCCACTTCGATCTGGCAGGAGGACAGGCCGGCGACCTTACCGTCTTTGCCGTCGGCATAGCCGACGCCGTAGGACAAGCCGTTGGTCTTGATTTGTGCCGACGAGGAAATGATGCCTGGGCCGTTCCAATGGCCGCCGTTGTAGCCGGCCTCGATGTACCCGGCGATGGTCGAAAATGGATCGCTGGAGCCGTAGGCGACGATGATGTGATTGTTGTTCACGTCCAGCACGCCGTTCCCGGTGATCAACAGCGAGTTGAGGTTCACGCTGCTGGTGACGGCGGGGCCGGAGTTGCCGGAGACGCCGGTGGCCAGCTTCAGCGTTCCGGCGTTGATGCTCATGCTGCCGACGCTCAGGGCGGTGCCGACGGTCAGGGTACCGCTGCCGGTTTTCACGAACGACCCGAAATCGGCGATTTTCCCGGTGCCGGTGATAGTGTAGTTACCCAGGCTGTTGTTGACGGTCACCGAGCCGGGGCTGACGGTGCTGTTCAACGTGACGGCATAGTGGCCGTTGTTGGTGTCGTTGAAAGTGACATTGCTGCCATCGGTGTAGACCGTGGCGGCGGTGCCGTTGTTCCAGTTGTTGTTGGTGGCATCCCAGGTCTTTCCGTCGCCCGAGATGGTGCCGCCGGTGTTGTTCCAGGTGAGATTGGTCGGTGCGGGAACGGCCGCGAAGTCATAGGCGAGGGCGTAGGTTTCGCTGTTGGTGATATCGCCCTGGCTGCCGATGGCGCCGCCCGCCTTGAAGACTTCCAGGTCGTAGGTGTCGCCGGGGGTCAGGCCCACGTCGTAGAGTTCCTGGACGTTATCGATGGTGCTGTTGCTGTAGTCCAGAGGCGTCGTGGTGTTCCGGGTCGTGTCATAAAGAAACAGGTCGAGATTGTTGATCGGATTGGTGGTAATTACGTCCTCGTAAGGCCTTTCCCACACCAGCGTGGCTGTCAGGGTATAACTGCTCGCGTTGCTGGAAGTGGGAACGAGGTAATGGCTGTAAACGTCCTGGGAGGACGAACTGGAGAATGTCGTGAAATTCCACCCGGCGAGGGGATCGGCGTGGCCGCTGCTCAGGGCGGAATGATTGCCGCCCAGCGCTTCGTAGGAGGTGACGCTGGGGCTTTGCTCGCCGGACTCGAGTTGGAGGTAGGAGTTGTACACGTTGACAATCCCCGCTCCATAATTGACATCGAGTGGCGCGGTATGGGTATGGGTCCAGCCCAAAGGCTTGACGGCGCCGTTGAGAAGCAAGGCCTTGATGGTCCGCGGATCGGTGGCGCCCGGGGACATCGTGGCGCCGGCCTGTAGAAGCAGGGCCGCGCTGCCGCTGACGAGAGGGGTGGCCCAACTGGTGGCGGAGGCGGGGGCGACAATATCGGGTTTGGAACGGCCGTTATCGGCGGTCGGGCCGGTGCTCGACCCGCCGCCGTAGGCCCCCACCCCAATGCTGTTGTACGCCGTCGCCGGCGCATTGACCTGCCCGCCGTTGCCGACCGCGGAAACGAAAATCGTCTGATACGTCGCCACGTATTCGTCATAGACAAGATCGGCGTCCTGCTGATCCGCGACGGTGAGCGGCGTGCCGCCATTCTCCTGGAAGATAAAACTTTGATTGACGATGGCATCGCTGATGGCCGTGCCGCTGCTGATGATGTTGGCCGTGAAATAATTGGCCGAGTAGTTGTCAACGTGCTGCACGCCGGGGGCGACGCCGGTGCCAACACCGTAAAAATTGGAGGCGACGGCATTGGCATGTCCAGACCCCTCGGCGGAATTATACGTGGAGGTCATCGTGCCGCTGTCATCGTAATAAGTGAAGAGGCTTTGCGGTTGCCCGACGCCGGCGGGATTGACTTCAAAGGTATTTGCTCCCGAAACATCGGCCTCGGGCTGCCCGACGGTGACGCCGCTGCCGGTTAGGGAGGGATTCAAGCTTTGCAGTGCGGTGACGCCGATCTGATCGAGAACCGTTGCCTGCGCAGCCGCGGTCAACGCGCCGCCGGCCATGAAAACGCCCGCCCCCCAACGATGGGACGACCGTCTTGTGCAAACCCTCCGTTTCATCCAATTCCTCCTGGAACCCGCCTGTAGGGAGAGTATCACCCGGGATTGCCCGTTTGACCTTCCGCCCACAGCCTTGGCGAGCCGTTAATCTGAATGATAACTCATTTCCCGTGCTCCGAAAGAGCATTCTTGGTATTAAGCGATTAACTTTGGGGTAACTCGGCCGGCCATCTTGCCCATTTTGACATGCCCGATCTTTTCCTAATCATATACGAACAGACCTCACTCATTTGGTTTCCAGGATGACTTCGGCCGTCAATTCGCCATTTTTAGCCGCTGCCTGATCGACATTCACATCGACCGCAAAATGTTGGGAAGCCGGGTCGTAGGAAACGTCCAGCGCGTGGCTGGCAACGCTGGCTTTGACTGGCGATGGGCAGCATCCGTGCAGGCGAATGTTTTTTTCGCCTTGGGCGAAAATCACCTCTACGTTGAGTTTTTTCGGCTCCTGTTGCAATGACGCGATGCGCTGTTTGCCGCTGGAGACGAACTTCCCGGCGTCGCCGAAGAGGGCGATGCCGCTGGTTCCCGGCTGGGCGATGACGTAATAATTGAAGCCGTCCTTGCCCAGGGGGGCGCTGAACGTCGCGTCGGGATCGACGCGATACACTTGCTGATTGAAAAAATCGTAGACGTAGGCGGACCCCTCGACGCCGATGGCCCGCATCGAGAACGCGGCATCCTGAACGTCGGACGGGTTGGCGGGAGCAAGCTGCTCTTTGGCTTTCAGATCTTCCGGCCCGGCGCCCATGCTTCTCCTGTGCGCCGCGGGGATTCGGTACGCCAGGACATATTCAGTTCTCAACCCGCCATGGTCGGTGAAAGTGCTTGCGACAAGAGCCCGAGATTCACCCTGGGCCTCGGCGATATAGGCGGAATCGAGGGGCATGATCGGGGCGTCGGGCTTGACAATGACCCCGTCGGCCCGGACGGCCCTGAGAATGTTCTCTTTGTCCTCCTTGCCGATCTCGTCGCCGAAGCCCACCATTCCGCCGGACAAATCTGAAAGGAGGATGTTGCCAGTCTCGGAGCTAAGATAGGCATCGGTCCAGGGCCAGATTCCCATTGCCGACGCCAGGCGCGAGCCGTAAAGAAAATCGTGCCAACGGTCGCGGCGAAGCCGATCTTCACTCGTCCGGATCGTGGTGAGGTTTGAGTAACGGCTCCCCTGGAGAAAGTGGGATGGAAACGGCATGCAATACTGCATGGTCATGCCGTCATCACGGCAAGCGGTGGCCATGCCGGTCAGGAACTCGTCGCCGGCATCGACGGTGGCGGCCAATTGCGGCGAATGCAGATAGATTTCGCTGAGCCAATCCTGTTCGTAGGTGAACGCTCCGGCGCCGTGGACGTATCCGACGATATCGTGCCAATAGCGCGGGTCGGTGGCGGCGAATCCGGCGATTTGATAACTCTGGCGATAGGGGCTGGCCGGATCGATCCACCGGTTGTGGGTCATAATGGGCAGGCCGAGCTTTTGCTGAAACGCCTCAAGTCCCTCGGGGAAGACGCCCGGATGCGCGCGGTATTCCATCAATCCGCCGTAGCGGTTCCATTCGCCTTGCGGCATTCTGGGGTTCTTGGTCTTGCCCGGCTTTCCATCGGGGCCGGTCGATGATTTGTAATACCACCAACTGTCCAACTGTACGTATTTGACGGGGATGCTTTTGGCGCGGAAATGTTGGGCCAACGCCAACAGCGTCCCGCCATACCCCAGCTTTGGATCGAAGTTGTAGTAGTAATACGTTCCGTTGTCGGTCCAATATCCGAGATATTTCAGGCCGATGTCGCAGTCGTTGGCCGGGCGGGTCTTGCCCTGCAAGCCGGTCAGGGTCCGACCGAATTCGTCCCAGGTGCGGTTGATCCCCTTGCCATAGGCCACCAGGGTTTGTTGCGTGAATCCGGCCGGGATGTTCCTCACGGTATCGCGCAATTCGCCGAGGATATGAGTCCGGGCGTCGCCGCCGATGCTCTGAATCAGAAAATGCGATGCCGGCGAGATGATAAAGGTGTCCGCATCATCGTCGAAGATCATCCACGGCGACCCGCTGTCGACGGGCTCGAACGCGACCGGCGAATGGGACTTTTGACGAAAGCTCATGACGTGAAAATTCTTCGGCAATTGGTCGAAATCCGGGAAGGCCAGAAGCGGCTTGGCCGCGGCGGCCTCATACGTCAGGGTGAACATCGCAAGCGATTTGTTCTGATACGAACGAATTTTTTCCGTCAGCGGGAGGCCGTCGCTTTGCAGATGAATGGTGGTATCGACGAATTTGCCGACGGCGTCGGCGCCTTCGACGCTCTTATCGCTTGACCCCGTCCAGCCGCAGCCGAGCGCCCAGTCGGGATTGCCGGGGGCGGCGATGACGTAATTGCCGATTTCCGAAGCATTGGCGGCCGCGGCCAATAGCGTCAAACCCAGGATTATTCCGAATCGAAAAAACAAGTGCCGCCGCTCGTCCGCGGTTTGTTCTGTCGTGTAACCGATCGATGAGAAGCGGACTGCTCTGAACCTCGCCACGGCAACCTCCGTAAGATTCCACCGGAATCCATGATACGGAAGCCGCGGGAGATTCACCATGGCGGTTGAAGTGATCGCGGTTTGCACCTATCGTCAATCGAACCAACGAAGGAAGGCAAGGAATTTCAATGGCAAATCCGATTTCAGATGCGGCCCTCGACGTGATCTTCCGGCAGGCCCGCACGCATTCGGCGTGGCTGGGCAAGCCGGTCGGCGACGATCTGCTGCGGGCGGTGTACGATCTGGCCAAGCTGGGGCCGACGTCGGCGAACACCATGCCGATGCGGATCGTGTTCGTCAAATCGCCGGCGGCGAAAGAGCGGCTGAAACCCGCGCTGGATGCGGGAAACGTCCAGAAGACGATGGCGGCTCCGGTGACGGCGATTTTCGCGGACGATCTGCGGTTCTATGAATACATTCCGCGGTTGTTTCCGCCGGCGCCGGGGTTCCGCGATTTTTTCGCCAAGCCCGAGAACGCCGAACGCGCGAAAATCCACGCCTTTCGGAACGCGACGCTGCAAGCGGCGTATTTCATCATCGCCGCCAGGGCGTTGGGGCTGGATTGCGGGCCGATGTCGGGCTTCGACAACGCCAAGGTCGATGCCGAATTTTTCCCGGATGGGCGGTTCAAATCGAATTTTATTATGAACATCGGGTATGGGGATGCCGAGAAGCTGCATCCGCGGCTTCCACGGCTGGAGTTTGACGAGGCTTGCAAGATCGTGTGAGGCGAATTTCGCGCTTTTAGTTTGCGATTTCAATTCATGGTTGCGTCGCCGGGGGATTTTCCTTCCACGGCGCCCATCCGTCGTCGCCTTTGAGGAAATTCTCCTTCGAGAACGGCTCGGCTTGGGATTGCGTGAGCTGTTTTGACCAATCGACGCGCGCGTCGGTGGCGGCGCCGGGGCCGGCGCAGGCGTATTCTGCGTAGAAGGCGTGCATGTCGGTGTCCGTGGGCCGCCACTTGAGCCAGCCGGCGGGCTGGATTTGGGGGCCGAGCTGGCAATGCAAATAGACGACGCGCGCGTAGGGCCGCCAGGGCCGGCCCAGATAGACGGAGCCATCGGGCACTGTGCCGGCGGCGGTGAGCTTGCAATCGACCAGGACGTATCCGGTGGTTTGCTTGTCGTCGGTGCGGGATTGGGCGGTCAAATATCCCTTGCCAGTGCTCTGAATCTCACATTGGTCGAATACCGCGGTGGCGTTGCCGAAGATGAAATCGACGTCGCCGCGGATCAGACATTTGTAGTAATACTGCCGTCCGGAATTGGCGTAGAGCGTGTCCTGATTGGCGAGAAATCGGCAATTGCGGAAGACGGCGCGATCGGAATCGACGCCGAGCGCAACGGCCTGCCCCACGGTCTTGCGCGGAGCGGAGGGGTTTTCGAAGGTGATGTTGTCGGCGGCGAATCCCTTGGCGCGGACCGTAACGCTGAACGATCCGAAGGTGCCGAGTTCTTTGCCGTCCGGGTTTTTCTTCCGGGCGTAATCGTCAAAAGTGAGCACCGTTTTCTCGGCATCCTGGCCGACGAGGTGGACGAAGGGTTGGGTGACGCGAATCTTCTCGTGATAGGTTCCGGGCTTGATGTAAACGATCCTGGGCTGGGCGTTGTCGTTGGGAATCGAATCCACGGCTTGCTGAACGGTTTTGAAATCGCCGGTCCCGTCGGCGGCGACGATGATGTCGGCGGTCACGCCATTGACCGTTCCGCCGGTTCCCAGGGCGGTTCGTGCGTTCAAAAGCAGCCCAAACAATATCAATCCTGCGGTGCGGTTGTTCATGGCAGACATCATAGCCGATCAACCGGCGCCCGGCGGGGGCATGTCATCGGGCGGACCATTGCGCGGATGATCGCCGTGCATCGGATGATCGCCCGGACCCGGCCCACCGTAGCCGGGCGGGGGCGGCGGCCCGTGCCAATGGTCCGCACCGCCGTAGCCCGGCGGGGGCGGCGGCAACATGCGGCTGCGAACGCTCTGGAAACGCTCGGCCCATCTCTGGTATTGCGCCGAAGTCAGAACGCCCTTCATCTGCTGATCGAGCTTGTCGTATTCCGATTTCAGCTCCGGACCCATCTTCTCGCGGATCGCGTGCAGGGCATCCTGACGCTCCTTGTAAATCTGGCGCACCTGCGTCACCTGATCGTCGCTCAGCAGCAGTTCATAACGCAGTCGCTCGACCAGGTCATTGGCGGGCGGCTCCGGAACGAGTTCCATCGACATCGGCGGCGGCCGGTGAAGGAGCAGGGCAAGGCCCCAGCCGGCCGCGCCGCCGCAAAGGAATATGACCGCCGCCAGCATCAACGCCTTGATCGCCCGGCAACAATGGCATCGGGGCGTCAATCCGGAATCGGAAATGGGTGGGTTGGTTTGAGTCATGGCATCTGCACCTCCGCCGCGTTGAAGAGCGGCGTGATGGAATCGACGGTGGTGGAATTGTTGGAATGGAGCGCCAAGGAGAGGATGGCGCAGGCGGCGAGCGCGGAGACCGCGGCGGACCACGCCAACGGCGTCAGCCGCCATTGCGGCTCGGCGCGGGCGGATCGCAGGATCGTGCCGATATCGACGTTGGTTTGGGGCGGCGTTTCGGCCCTGGCGCGCCGGGCCAGGGCATCGACTGCTTCAAGTGGTTCCATGGCTGATCCCGGTTAAGAATTCCGTCATCTGGTTTTGTTCGATGATCCGCTTCAGGCGTTTTCGCGCGCGGTAGGCGCGCATCTTGACGAGCGTTACGTTCCAGCCGGCGCGTCTGGCGATTTCCTTCATGCTGCAATCCTCGAAATACATCAGCGTCAGCACCAGCCGGTCGGCCGAGGGCAGTTGGGCCAGAAGACGGTGGAGCGTTTCGGCCGCGGCGGTGGGGTCGATCCGATCGGCCGCGGTCGCGGCGGCTGGATCAAAATCGTCCAGCGGCAACATCCGGCGGCGGCGCGCCTGGGCTTTCCAGAATTGATACCCGACACGCGTCGCGATCCGAAAAAGCCAGTGCTCGAACGGCGCTCTGTGGGGCCGAAAACGCGGCAACGAGAGATATACCTGGACGAACACTTCGTGAACCAACTCGGCCTGCGTGCCTCGGTCGCGCGTGAATCGCCACATCAGACGCGCGACGCGCGCTTCGTGCCGCTTGAAAAGCTGGGCGCAAGCCTGGTTGTCTCCGGCCAGAACCTGCTTGCATTGAAGCACATCAAGTTCGTCCGATTCATCTGCGCCAGCCGGGGGGCTTGGCATGTTCGCTGTCGGCACTCGCTCATCTTCCATCCCTCGCGGCTGGGAGACAATGGTCATAGGCATTGGCTCATGTTCCCATCAGAAGACATCCCATCGCCGCCGCCAGAATCCGCATTTTCATAATCGGCTGGCTCCACCCGTACATTGGCGCGGCGTGAATGGAGGTAACGTCTCTTCTCGTGCGGAACGTCTCTCACCAAGGCGGCCATATATTCCGAAGGTGCCGCTACCGAGCCGGGACAAGCGGAATCCGTTCGACCAAACATGTCGCAGAAGCGGTGCAATTTTTCTGTTTTTGCGTCTGAAAATGTCCCACTTTTACCCGAAATGTCCCATTCCCCCCCGGGGGGGTGGCAAGACAGGAGACAGGAGACAGGTGAGCAGGAGAAAGACCAAATTGGGCATCGCATCGGAACGGCCAATATTTCCTCCACGAAATCGAACCCGGCAAGGCCCGTGCGCGCACGGACAGCGACAACGCCCCGCCCATGGGTTAACTAATACCTAACTTCTCTGGAATTTGCAAGAGAAAAATTGCCAGGTTATCTCAACGGTTGCCATTTGCGGAGATCGCGGTTGGGACGGTTTGGTGCGCTGGCGAAATGGTCGTAGGTTCGGATCGGGAGCGCGTTCGGACCCCGCGTGCGCAGTGATTAGCAATTCATTCCGAAAGGTGATCGGCCGTGCCGCGTAACGAGCGATGCCCTGCGGCGGTGACGCGATGGCGTGCCGACGCAAGGAATATTACACAGTTGGACAGGAGGCGGGAGAGCCTAGAGCACGGGCTGGGTGTTCAGTGCTGTAACGAGCTAAAAACCGATATCATCGAGCCGGTTTCCGCAATGTGAACAAACGCGGATTTTCCAAAGGCGACCAACACGACCTCGGCGCATGCTGCGCTTGCATTTGGGGCATGTCGCTGCCAGAAACCACCCATTCTTTGTCAAACCGGGCGCTCCGCACTCAGGACAGAAATTGCCGAGCCTATTCGCGAGCTGGTTTTCGCCGCAGGCTGGGCAGCATATTTGTTTGGGGGTACGGGAAGCGCAAATGAATAAGAAGCTGGCTGGAATTGCCATGGCGATAAAGGCGAATTGTGGCACAGCAGGCTGACAAATAGCCAGTACTGCGATTGCGCAAATCAGCACTACACCTGCGCGCAACTCAACACGACGCGTTCGCCGGAAACGCTCCGCCAGCGCCGCAAGGTCTGCAGAGGAAGAGGCTGAGGCGCGCATGCCGAACAACTCATTCCGCTTCGCCAGCCGTGTCACGACGATTGCAACGCATCCGGTAATGGCAAACGCCGCGTAGGTGGCGAACCACAAATGATTCGCCCACCACAGGACTTGCGGTTCCACGTAGAGTGTCTTGCCATGGGAGGCATAGGACGCGGTTTTCGTGACAGTTGGCTCCGAAACCGAGTCGTGATCCATACGGAAGCTCGCCGCCAAAGCCATGAACGCAATTCCGCAAAGGACAATGAAGGTGGCCAAATAAATGGCATGCGCCATGGGAGCCGCCTTGCGAAGGCTAGCGGTGTTCATTTTGGCGCTCCAGGGCCTTCCGATCGCTCAGGATGTGCCCGATCCGTTTGTCGGTGTCTTTCATCGATGGGTCCAGACAATGCCTTGACGTGGACCGCTAATATCCTGCCGCATGCAAAGGTCCTGTCAACTACCTCCGAAATTATTGGGCGATAAGAGGTTTCGCTTTTGCGATTTGACCAAATAGTGTCTGCTAGTGGTGTGGATGGGGCCTCAGTGTAAGGAGGGAAGAAAACCAAATCGTCCGGCGGAGCCGGGCAATATTGGTGGGTTCCGTCAGAATGCAGCTTTAGCTGCAACGAGGGTGCCCGCTTGCGGGCATTGCGAAGCAAGTCGGCCGGATAGGCCGTCGTTGGCGGAATTGGGAACACCCTTGTAGCAAGGGCGGAGGCGGCGGAGTTGGGAGGTAAGAAAGCCGTCTCTGGCACCATGCGGGTCGGACAAGCGGGGCTGTGAAGGACGATTGAGGGGCGGCTTGGCCTTTCCCACGAACGGCGGCAACGGGACTGCCCAAATTCTAGGGTGCCGAAGATCGGCCGGAGGACCGGCCGGCTCACTTTCGAAATGGAGCCGGCCGGTCCTTCGGCCGATTCCCTTTGCCCGGATCCTTGGGCACACCCGCGCCAATCCGAGGAAATGATTTGCAACCTTGACAACCCGCGGCGGGGGGATAGGTTTGGTCGCTGCCGAACTTTACAGCCGCTTTACGGGAGTAAAGGGGCCACTCAGAGGATCAGATGTCCGGCCGATACGCCATTGGTCTTGATTTCGGTACGAACTCGATGCGGATCCTGATCGTCGATGCGCGCGACGGGAGGGAGGTGGCGTCGGTCGTGTCGGATTACGCGGGCGGGGATGCGGGGGTGGTGCTGGATTCGGGGGATCCCAACCTGGCGCGTCAGCAGCCGGAGGATTATCTGGATGCCATCGCGCGCGGGGTGGGGCAGGCGTTGAAGCACGCGGCGAAGGAGGGTGACTTTTCTGGGCGCAACGTGATAGGAATCGGCGTGGATACGACGGGCAGCACGCCGATGCCGGTGGACAGCCAGTGCCGAAGCCTGGCGATGTTGCCGGGGTTTGCGGGGAATCCGCATGCGATGGCGTGGCTGTGGAAGGACCATACCGCCTACGCCGAGGCGGAGGAAATTACCGCCACCGCGGCGAGACATCGGCCGGAGTATCTGAAAAAGATCGGCGGGCGGTATTCATCGGAATGGTTTTGGGCCAAGACGTTGCATTGTGCGCGGACTCAGCCGGCGGTGTTCGACGCGGCGTACACCTGGGTGGAGATCGCGGACTGGATTCCGGCCGTTCTGACGGGAACGACGGACGCGGACAAAATCCGGCGAGGCGTTTGCGCGGCGGGACACAAGGCGATGTACAACGCCCAATGGGGCGGATACCCCGATGAGGCGTTTGTTTCGATGCTGAATCCGGGGCTGGTTCGGCTGCGGCGCACGTTGCCGGCGAAATGCGAAACCGTCGCTGCCGCGGCCGGCGGGCTGAGCGCCCAGTGGGCCGGCAAGCTGAATCTTCCCGCGGGAATCCCGGTTGCCGTTGGCGCGTTCGACGCACATCTGGGCGCGGTGGGGGCGGGGATCTGCGAAGGGACCATGGTGAAGATCATGGGCACGTCGACGTGCGACATCATGATCTCGCCGCTATCCAAGCCGATCGCGGATGTGCCGGGGCTGTGCGGGATCGTGCCGGGATCGGTGTTGCCCGGATATTACGGGCTGGAAGCGGGTCAGTCGGCGGTGGGGGACATCTTTAACTGGTGGGTCAGCAAGATCGAGCCGGGCGGGAAGGAATCGGGATCGCACCAGGCGCTGACCGCCGGCGCGGAGACGCTGCGCCCGGGGGCCAGCGGGCTGCTGGGGCTGGATTGGCTCAACGGCAATCGCACGATCCTGGTGGATCAGCGGCTGAGCGGGATGCTGCTGGGGGTCACCCTGCACACGTCGCCGGCGGAAATCTATCGCGCGCTGATCGAATCGACCGCGATGGGCGCCCGC
>JBEKXM010000020.1:0-16847 GCA_049512115.1 Tepidisphaeraceae bacterium
CGTTGCGGCGGTGCTCGCGGCGAATGGTGTCCTTGATCGCCCAGGCGATGCTGCGCGCCGAGACCGGGATCAGCCCCAGCTGGTACGCCATGCCGAGCATCATGATGTTGGCGAACTGTTTGCTGCCGAGTCGGCGCTCGCAGATTTCCGAGAGATTGGCGGCGAAGCTGTGCTGGGGGTTGCACTGCTCGAAGATTTGCTCGCGGAGTTTTTCCGGGTCGAAATCATCCCTGCCCAGGAGGGCATAGACGGTGGGTTGCTTGTGGAGGTTGAGGACGGCGGCGGTGTGTTCGGCGGAGGCGACGCGGAACTGTTCGCGCGGATCGATGGCGCGGGCCGCCTCGAGAACGTCGATGCCCAGGAGCAGATCGGCTTTGCCGTAGGGGATTGAGCCGGTGATGGGGAAGGGTTCGGAGGCGGCTTGGCGCGTGGGGTTGACGAAGGTGATTTGCGCGAACACGCCGCCGTTGCGGATGGCCAGGCCCTTCTTGTCCTGGAAGACGACTTGATAACCCTCTTTGTGACCGGCGCGGACGAGGATGGCGCCGACGATGCCGATGCCCATCCCGCCGACTCCGCTCATGTGGACGCGCCAAGCGCGGCCCGGCTCGGTCATGTCGTGGACGCGATCGGCATCGGGGAGTTTGGCCAGATCGAGGTTGGGCAGCGTATATCGCCGGCGCTTTTTGCGGATGACGGTCACCTGCTCGAAGCTGGGGCAGGGTTTGACGGATTCGGCGACTTCGTTGCTGACGCGGACGCGCTCGCAAGCGCCGTCGTTGACGCACCAGGTCAGATCGGTGTCGATCTTCTTGCCGTAATCGGTGTCGATGGCGGTCAATCCCGGGCATGCGGCGGCCTTGGTGCATTCCAGGCAGTTCTCGCAGACCTCGGGCGTGACGTTCATGTGCGTCTTGCGCGGAAGGTAGCCGAATTTCTTGACGATCTTGCGTTCTTCCTTGAACAGCCGGCGATGGTAGGTGATGCCGCATTCCTTGTCGGCGATGACGACCTTCACGCCATCGCTCAGGATCGTGCGTTCCAGGACGGATTTGTAGAGCGATCGGTTCGCCGGCGAGAGTTTGACGACGGTGAGCGGGCTGGTGCCGGCCATGCCGCGGACGATCTGTTCGATGTCCTGGAGGTAGGAGCGATTGCCGAGCACGTCGAGTTCGGTGCCGGCGTGTTCCTGGTGTCCGGTCATGGCGGTGGTTTTGTTTTCCAGGATGATGTAGGTGATGTCCTGATTGGCCTTGATGGAATTGCTGAGTGCGATCTGTCCGGAATGGAAGAAGGTTCCATCGCCCATGAAGACGATCTGCTTGTTGGTGATGAAGGGGTCGATGCCCGAGCCGGTGCCGCCGCCGAGGCCCATGCCGCTGTAATTGTGCATGAGTTGCTCGGTGGGGGCGAACATCAGCATGGTATAGCAGCCGGTGTCGCCGTGGGCGACGAGATCGACCGGGCCCATCTTGTGGTGTTGGGCCATGTATTTCGGATCGGCCAGGTTCTGGCGCAGTTCCAGGAGTGTGGAAGAGCTGTCGCGATGCGGGCAGCCGGGGCAGAACGTCGGCGTGCGGGCGGCGATCGGTGCGCTCAGGACATCCAGCCGCGGCTTGCTGGCGCGGCGAAGGCGGTCCATTTCCCGCGTCAATCGGCCGTTGCGCCGATGGGGGTCGATTTCGCCGGTGGACTGGATCAGGGGAATGATCCGCTGCGCCAGCACGGAGAAATTCAGCCCGCGGTTTTCCGGAATGCCCTCCATTTTTTGGGGGAACGTCTTGCCGAACAGCCGGCCGGATAGCTCGGTGGCCTCGGCCTGCGGAAACGCATGGTACAAGCTGTCCCGGATGTTCCTCTCCAGAAAACTCCGGCGCTCTTCAATGACGATCATGTTGCGGCAAAGCGCGGAGAATTCCTTGACCAATTCGGCGTCCGCAGGGTAGCTCATTCCCATTTGCAGGATGGGGAACATGGCCGCCAGACCCAGATCGAACAGGACGTTCCGCAGATACGGCCCGCCATTGCCGGTCACGATGAAGCCCAGGGGAGATGGGTTGGAAGCGTCGCCGTCGGAGGCCGGGGTGATCTTGTTGACGCCCAAGTCTCGGGCGGCCCGCATCGTGGTCGCGAATCGCTCCGGGAAGAGCAATTCCCTCTTCCAGGTCCGCGGCGGAAGCAGAACCCTGCCCAGATCGATCTGCTTGGTGTCCAGCTCGATTTTCTGTTGGGTGTTGACAGCCGGGAACTGGTTCGGCCGGCAAGTGACCGAACCGCCGCCGTCGGCGTGGGCGACGGTCACGATGTATCCGATGTACAACCCGGCCGACTGGCTGAGCTTGAACGAGAGATCGACCCAATCCTTCAATTCCTGCGGTGAGCCGGGTTCGACCACGGGCATCCGCAGATGCTCGCAAATGAATCGGCTGTCGGCCGGGACTTGCGTGCTGTCGCACCACGGATCATCGCCCATGATGATTACCGCCCCGCCCTGCGGATGCGCTCCGGCCAGATTGCCCAGCGCCAGCGCATCGGATGCCACGTGAACGCCGACGCTCTTGAACGCCGAGATGGCCCGCGCAGCCACCATCTGGCTTCCGTTCACCGCGGCAACGGAGATGGCTTCATTGTTGGCCTGGAAAGCCCGTATTCCCTTGGAAGTGAGAAGATCGGCGACTTCCCCCAGCACGTCGAAAAACCCGGCCACCGGCGAACCCGGATAACCGGTGAGCAAATGAACGCCCCCCGCCGTCTCCAGGGCGCCTTTGACCAGCAGTTCATTGCCAGTGAAAACTTCTGGGCCGGACTCGGCCAAAAAACGAGGATCGATAGCCATTTTTCAGTCTGCCTTCCGCGGGCCCCAACGAATCAGGGTCGGCGTGGCTTATCCCGACAGGTCGGGACAGGAGACGCCGTTTATGCACCGCAAAGTGAAAGACTCTTGGCCTGACCGGGATTTTTAAGGCCGGACAAGGCCGTGATCGCCCACCATCCTTTATCGGACGGCGGAGCAAATCAAAGTGAAATTGTATCCGAGGGGGGCGGCAAATGCATCAATAAGATCGGGCAAACGCGCAATTCACGCTGGAAACGAGGGTTGTGTAGCCTATTACCGGCCCGCGCCATGTCGATTTTGTTTGGGGTCGCGGCGTCTGGAGTAACACGCGCGTCAATGGGAGACGACGGACAGAACGGCGGCGAGAACGAGCCAGGTGAAGAACAGGCGAACGAACCAGACGAAAATGATCAGACGATAGGCCTCCCCCAATTCCAGATCGAAGAAATACATGAAGAGCCAGAAATAAGCGATCAGGCTAAGTACCCAGCCGAGGATTTTGGCGAGGGTGACGTTGACGGCGAGGTTCACCGGGTTGCCGCTGGCGTGGCTGATGATGAACGCGACCAGGACAATCACGTCGGACACGGCGTCGGGGGCGAGGGCGATCGCGGAGAGTTTGATGATGGCCGGGCCGAGGGGACCGAAGGCGGCGTCGAGGAGTTTGACCGCCAGAAGGCACGCGATCAACATGACCGGGATTTCCACCAGGAGTTTGACAAACATCTGGATGAACGCGCCGGCGGTGCCGGCCGCCGCATTGTGCGTCCATACCGTGTCGCACAAGACATTGAACATGGCGGTGCCGGCGATCAGGATCAAGGGAAAAAAGAGATTTTTGAACTTGTTTCCCTCGAACGGATCGGAGGGATCGAATTCAGCGGAGCGAGCTCTCTTTGCGGGGACCGGGCCAGAGTAGGAAAGAATCGGCGCGGCCACATGCGCGGTCTGAGGGGGCGCGACCACGTGCCGGGGAGTGGGGGCCGGGTCGGCGTGCGGAGCGAAATCGTAGAGATCAGCCTCCGCCGCAGGCGCGGACGAAGCGGGAATGGTCACCATCGTGCCGCACGCCTTGCATTTGCCGCGCTTGCCCGCATGCTGGGCGGCCACGGTAAAACGCTTCCCACAGCCGGGGCATTCAACTGAAATTTCCGCTGGATCGGTTGACATGCTTCGCCCCGCAAAACCGAGCCGCATTCAGGCCACACGATATGTTATTTGCCGCGATTTGTCACCGCCAGGCGAACGCTTCAAGCCGGGAATTGCGGTCGGCCTCCACGGCGCAGGGATGGGGCGCGTGGCGTCGCCAACCGGGCGTGGCCAAAGATCTGGGCAATGAGAATCGGCCCCAGGACCGGCCGGCTCAATTTCGACGCAGAGCCGGCCGGTCCTCCGGCCGGTCTTCGGCGCCCGAAACTTCGGGCACACCCGTCCAACCTCTTCGGTCGGACAATCAAAACAGCTTTATTTCCGGCCCCAGATCGGAATACCCCAAGAGAAAGGCATCGACCGCGTGGGCGGCCTGGCGGCCTTGGCTGAGGGACCCGAGGATGAAATCGCTGCTATTTGTCACAAATGCAAATTTGGATTCTCCACCTGTAATCCTTCAGCCATCGCGGCGGCGTTCAACTCTTCGTCGGTGGAAACAAAAGTGAGACCAAGTTGGAACTGGAGACCCGCGGTGTGGATTTCCATTGCAGACGCCAATTGGATCGCGTCATAGCCGCGCAATCCGTGCCGTTCCGCGGCTTGCATTGCACGATCGACTAACGCGCGGTCGACCGTTATTACTTCGTAGCCGTTCGTCCAGTCTTCGCGAAATTCCGCAATTGCCCGAGCGGTATCATTTGCCGAAAGGCTTCCCTCCCGCTGACGACGCACCAAGGCCGCAATGACTTCGGCTCCGGTTACAGCCGCAATGTGTACAACGTTCCCAACCGCTGGATCGAGCAGACCGGCTACATGAGATGATCCCGCCTCAGCGACGTAACGTTTGACCAACGCACTGCTGTCGAGAAAAAGAACCGCCATTCAGCGGCGCTCCTCGATAATCGTCTGCGACAACGGTTTGCCTTGCACCGGGATGGGTTGCCAGCGTCGATAACGATCGGGGTCCCTGAATCGCGGCGGCAGCTTTTCGAGAAGCCCGCGCTGTACCAGGGCGTCTCTCAGCTTCTGCGCGGGTGTGGACGTGGCTTGGCGGGCAGACCGATTTTCCAACAGCTTGCGAAGCTCTTGAAGTTCCTGATCGTTGAGGGTAGCCACATTCTGCAGGATTTTGTTCACGTTTGGGCTGACCATGATCGTTCCGAAAGGTCCGCCGCTGATTATATCTTCAGGCGGAAGTCAGAACAATTTTATTTCCGGCCCCAGATCGGAATACCCCATGAGGAAGGCATCGACTGCCTGGGCGGCCTGGCGGCCTTCGCTGATGGCCCAGACGATCAGGCTCTGCCCGCGCCGGACGTCGCCGGCGGCGAAGACGCCGGGAACGCTCGTGGCGTAATTGTCGTGGCATTGCACGTTGCCGCGCGAGTCGAGCTTCAGGCCCAGTTGGCCGACCGGGCCGTCGTGTTCGGGGTGGACGAAACCCAGGGCCAGCAGGCAAAGATCGCAATCCAGCTCGAATTCGCTGGCGGGAATTTCTTTCATCGTGAAGCGGCCTGTGTGATCCTTCGACCATTCCAGGCGGACGGCGTGGAGCTTTTTGACGATGCCGTTCTCGCCGCTGAAGGCCTTGGTGTTGATGGAGAAATCGCGGATTTCCTTGCCGGCCAACTCGTTGGCCTCTTCGTGGGCGCTGCTGGTGCGGAAGATCATCGGCCATTCGGGCCAGGGTTTGACCGTGCCTTCGACGACGGCTTCGGGCGAGCGCGAATCGAGCGGGCGCGGCAGAAGCTCGAACTGGTTGACGGATTTGCAGCCCTGGCGAAGCACGGTGCCGAGGCAGTCGGCCCCGGTGTCCCCGCCGCCGAGGATGATCACGTGCTTGTCCTTGGCATCGATCATTTCCCGGTCGCTGATCCGATCGCCCAGATTTCTTTTGTTTTGCAACGGGAGAAAATCCATCGCCAGATGGATGCCCG
Organism: Tepidisphaeraceae bacterium; assembly: GCA_049512115.1. GTDB lineage: Bacteria > Planctomycetota > Phycisphaerae > Tepidisphaerales > Tepidisphaeraceae > PALSA-1353. The sequence continues at coordinate 5,923 of JBEKXM010000020.1, forward strand.
ACAGATTTCGGCCTGGCACGTCGAGTTCGCGGGCCTTGGTGCTACCGCCGCACAGGACGATCGCGTCGAAATCGCGCCGGAGGTCGTTGACCTTGACGTTGTGGCCGACGTTGGCGTTGACGACGAAATGGATTCCCTCGGCCCGCATGATCTTCACCCGGCGATCGACGACGTGTTTTTCCAGTTTGAAGTTGGGAATTCCGTACATGAGCAATCCACCGATGCGGTCGGCCCGCTCGAACACGGTGACGCGATGCCCGGCCTTGTTGAGTTGTGCCGCCGCCGCCAGCCCCGCCGGGCCGGAGCCGACGATGGCCACCTTCTTCCCCGTGCGCCGTTCCGGCGGCTGGGGTTTGATCCAGCCGTTCTCGAACGCATGCTCGATGATGCTCAGTTCGATGTTCTTGATGGTGACGGGCTTGTTGTTGATTCCCAGAACGCAGGCTTCCTCGCAAGGCGCGGGACAGACGCGGCCGGTGAACTCGGGAAAATTGTTGGTTTGCAGCAGCATGTCCAGCGCTTCGCGCCAGCGGTCGCGAAAGACCAGGTCGTTCCATTCGGGGATGACGTTGCCCAGCGGGCAGCCGCTGCTGCTGTTGCAGAACGGCACTCCGCAATCCATGCAGCGAGCCCCCTGTTTGCGCAGCTTGTCGTCGGGGAAATCGTTGTAGACCTCGTTCCAGTCCATGAGGCGCAGCTTGACCGCGCGCCGGGAAGGCGTTTCGCGGTTGATCTCTTTGAAGCCGGTGGGTTTGCCCATGAATAACCATTATCCTTCTCTGGCGGAGGCCATTTCTTCGGGAGTCATGGTCAAGATAGCTGAAATGCGCAGTTGCTCAGCCTGAGGCAGCTTTTTCTTCAGAACGGAGGAAAGTTTTCGTTGTCGATCGATTTGGTCCAGTCTGGAGAAGCCCTTCCAAATCAAAAAACCGCCCACGCGATTTCCGCCGACATTCTCCAGTTCCACCTCGCACCGGGGAAATTCGCGGACGAGGAGGTTTGTCAATTTTTGAATGAAGATTGCCATTGGCCAACTCCGGTATTTACGATTTCAGTCGCCGAATTCACGAGTTCTCGGGTTCGTTCTTTCAAGAAATCTCCTTTTATCCACTTCTTTCCTCGCTTGTGCAGTTGCTGTCTAAGCCAGCGGTTTTTTATCGCTGCTACGGTTGAGAACCGGTGGTCATTCGACCACATGGCTATGACGTTGCCGAGGGCCGCCACAATTTTTTCGGCGTCATGATTCGGCACAACGTCGGCAAATTTCGCCAGCTTATACAGCCTGTCGATATTATGCCGAGAGTCGAATTCCGGATCAATCATCCACCGATAGGCCCGCAAAATGCACTCGACGGCCAAGCCCGCGAGGTAATTCGATTCAACCCATCGTCCGATTTCATAGAGCTTATGGGCCGTACCAATCCGTTCAACCGCTGCATCTCGATACAACTCAGCTTGAGCCCGTTGCCTGTGGGTTGCCATTTTCGTATTCCTACTGGCGGCTTGCCGTGGGCAATTCTGGAGACGGCCGGTTTTCGTATAAGCTTCACGCTTGTCTCTCCGCCAGTTGCCTTGCCCGCTCTTCCACTTCCGTCTTATGTTCCAGCACGCGGCGATAATCGGTCGGCATCACCTTCACGAACCACTTCAACTCCTCGTCGAAATCGTCCAGGATGGCCTTGGCGACGGGGCTGGCGGTGAATTTCCGGTGGTTTTGCAGCAAGCGGCGAATGGTCGCCACGTCCTCCGGCTTGTCGGGGCGCTCCAACGCCACCATTTCGCGGTTGCACAGGTCCTTGAACTGGCCGGAGGTGTCGTAAACGTAGGCGATTCCGCCGGACATGCCGGCGGCGAAGTTCCGGCCCGTGGGGCCGATCACCACGACTCTTCCGCCGGTCATGTATTCGCAGCCGTGATCGCCGACGCCCTCGACGACGGCCTCGGCGCCGCTGTTGCGCACGCAGAACCGCTCGCCGACCACCCCCCGGAGATAGATTTCCCCGGCGATTGCGCCGTAGCCGATGACGTTTCCGGCGATGATGTTTTCTTCGGCCTTGAAGGTTGAATTCCTGGGCGGATAGACGATGACGCGGCCGCCGGACAGGCCCTTGGCGCAATAGTCGTTGGCATCGCCTTCCAGTTCCAGGGTGATGCCGTGGGCCAGGAAGCATCCGAAGCTTTGCCCCGCCGAGCCGGCGAATTTGAAATGGATCGAGCCATCGGGCAGTCCGGCATGGCCGTGCTTGCGGGCGATTTCGCTGGACAGGATCGTGCCGACCGTGCGGTTGACGTTGTTGATCGGCAATTCGGCACGGACCGGTTTGCCGTGATCCAGCGCCGGCGCGGCCAGCTTCAGCAGTTGGTTGTCCAGCGCCGCCTCCAGGCCGTGGTCCTGCTTCTGAACGTGGCGGATGGCGACGTTGGGGCCAACCTCGGGCTTGTGGAGGATGACGGACAGATCCAGCCCTCTGGCCTTCCAATGGCCGCTCAGATCGGCGAATTGGAGCATCTGGGCCTGGCCCACCATCTCGTCGAATTTTCTGAAGCCCATCTGGGCCATGTATTGGCGGACTTCCTCGGCAATGAAGAACATGAAGTTGATGACGTGCTCGGGCTTGCCGGCGAATTTTCTGCGAAGCTCCGGGTCCTGCGTCGCGATGCCGACGGGACAGGTGTTGAGATGGCAGACGCGCATCATGATGCAGCCGGCGGCGATCAGCGGTCCGGTGCTGAATCCGAATTCCTCGGCGCCGAGCAGGGCGCCGACGACGACGTCGCGGCCGGTCTTGAGCTGGCCGTCGATCTGGAGAACGACTCGGCCGCGCAGATCGTTCAGGACCAGGGTCTGCTGGGTTTCGGCGATGCCCATTTCCCAGGGGATTCCGGCGTACTTGATGCTGGTGAGCGGGGAAGCGCCGGTTCCGCCGCTGTCGCCGCTGATGAGAATGTGATCGGCCTTGGCCTTGGCGACGCCGGCGGCGACGGTGCCGATGCCCACTTCGCTGACCAGTTTCACGCTGATGCGCGCGTTGCGGTTGCCGTTCTTCAGGTCGTGGATCAACTGCGCCAGGTCTTCGATGGAATAGATGTCGTGATGCGGCGGTGGAGAGATCAGGGCGACGCCGGGCGTGCTGTGGCGGATTTTGCCGATGTATTCATCGACCTTGTGGCCGGGGAGTTGCCCGCCCTCGCCGGGCTTGGCGCCCTGGGCCATTTTGATCTGCAATTCCTCGGCGTTGACGAGGTATTCGGCGGTGACGCCGAAGCGGGCCGAGGCCACCTGTTTGATGGCCGAGCGGCGAAGGACCGGAGAAGCGGCAAGCGTGTCGTTGACGACCTTGAGTTCGGGCAACACGACGGGCTTGCCGGACTTGTCGCGGTCGACCTGGAAGCGGTTGGGGTCTTCGCCGCCCTCGCCGGTGTTGCTCTTGCCGCCGATTCGGTTCATCGCGATCGCCAGGTTCTCGTGGGCTTCCTTGCTGATCGAGCCGAAGCTCATCGCGCCGGTGACGAAGCGTTTGACGATCCGGCTGGCGGGTTCGACCTCTTCGATGGGAATGGGGTGGTCGGACTTGCGGAAGTGGAGCAGTCCGCGCAGGGTGCAAAGGTGCCGGGCTTCGTCGTCGCAGAGTTTGCTGTATTCCTGGAACGCCTTGAACCCGTCGATGGGCCGGGAGATGCCGAGGCGGACGGCATGTTGCATCTTGGCGATGGAGTCGGGGTTCCACATGTGGTATTCGCCATCGCGCCGCCATTGATAGTTCCCGCCGTTTTCCAGGACTTGTCCGTTGACGCGGATGGGGGGGAAGCCGTGGCGATGCCGCAGGAGCGATTCGCGCGCGATGACGTCGAGATCGACGCCGTTGATGCGGCTGGCGGTGTTGGTGAAGAACTTGTCCACCAGCCGCTTGCTCAGCCCGATCGCCTCGAAAATCTGCGCCCCGCGGTAGCTTTGCACCGTGCTGATGCCCATCTTGCTGGCGACCTTGAGGATGCCCTTGTTGGCGGCCTTGATGAAGTTCTTCTTGGCCTGGTCGAGGGTGAGGTCTTCCGGCAGCATGCCGTCCTTGTGCAGGTCGGCCAAAGTTTCAAACGCCAGATATGGATTGATCGCCCCGGCCCCGTATCCGATGAGCAGGCAGAAATGGTGCGACTCGCGGGCCTCGCCCGTCTCCACGACCAGACCGCATTGCGTGCGCGTTCCTTCGCGGATGAGGTGATGGTGCACGGCGGCGGTGGCGAGCAGGCTGGGGATCGGCACGTGCTTGGCATCGACGCCGCGATCCGACAGCACCAGAATCGACGCGCCGTCGCGCACGGCCTTGGCGGCGGCGGCGCACAGGGCATCGACCGCCCTTTCCAGGCCGGCTTCGCCTTCGGCGCCGCCGAAGAGCATGGGCAGCGTGACGGCGCGCAGGTCGCCGTGCGCCACCTCACGCAGTTTTTCCAGGTCGCCGTTGGATAGAATCGGCTGCTTGAGCTTGATCAGGTGACAGTTCTTCGGTTCCTCGCTGAGGAGATTTCCCTCGCGGCCCAGGTAGGTGTAAAGGCTGGTGACCAATTCCTCGCGGATGGCATCGAGCGGAGGATTGGTCACCTGCGCGAACAGTTGCCGGAAATAATTGTAGAGCAACTGTGGCTTGTCGCTGAGGCACGCCAGCGGCGTATCCGCGCCCATGCTGCCGGTGGCTTCCAGCCCGGCGGCGGCCATCGGCATCATGACCATCTTCAAATCTTCCACCGTGTATCCGAAGGCGTGCTGGCGGACGCGGAGAGTTTTGTGGTCCGGCTCCTGAACGTTCCGCGGCGCCGGCAGGTCGTCCAGCGGAATCATGTACTGGTTCAGCCATTCCTTCCACGGGCGCTTTTCCACCAGGTTGCGCTTGATCTCGCTGTCGTCGATGATGCGGCCCTGCTTGAAGTCGATGAGGAAAATCCTGCCCGGCTGGAGTCGCCACTTGCGGGCGACGTTTTCGGGCTTGATCGGCAGCACGCCGACCTCGCTGGCCATCACCACCAAATCGTCGCGCGTTACGTAATATCGGCTGGGGCGCAGGCCGTTGCGGTCCAGCACCGCCCCCACCTGGGCGCCGTTGGTGAAGACGATGCTGGCCGGACCGTCCCACGGCTCCATCAGGCAGGCGTGATATTCATAAAAGGCCTTCAGTTCCTCATCCATCTTGTGATTGTTCTGCCAGGCCTCGGGGATGAGCATCAGCATGCTGTGGGCCAGGGTTCGGCCGTTGATGGTCAGGAACTGCAGCGCGTTGTCGATGGTCGCCGTGTCCGATCCGGATTCGGTGAGGATGGGGAACATCTTCTGCAATTCGTCGCCGAAGATCTCCGATTGCAGCGAGCCGTATCGGGCGCGCATCCAGTTGCGGTTGCCGCGCAGGGTGTTGATCTCGCCGTTGTGCGCCAGGTATCGGTAGGGATGGGCACGGTCCCAGGACGGGAAGGTGTTGGTGCTGAAGCGCGAATGGATGACGGCCAGGGCGGACTCGAAATCCGGCTCGCTGAGGTCGGGGAAATATCCGCGGATCTGCAGCGCCGTGAGCATCCCCTTGTAGATGATGCGCGAAGCGCTCAGGGCGCAAACGTAGAACGTGCTTCGCGCGGATTCCGGCAGGTCGCTGAATTCGATGCTGTTCTCGGCGCGCTGGCGGACGAGATAGAGCCGGCGATCGAAATCCCGGCGGTTGTAAAACGTGCTGCCCATGCCGACGAAGATTTGGCGGATTCTCGGCTCGCAGCGCCGCGGGGTCGGTCCGATCTGGCGGTTGTCCACCGGCACGTCACGCCAGCCGAGCGTGACCATCCCGTAATCCGCCACGACTTTTTCCAGGATTCGCTGGCATTCGTTGCGTTGAACCATGTCCTGGGGCAGGAAGACGTTGGCCACGCCGTATTGGTTCAGCGGGGGAAGGGTGATCCCCAATTCGGTGCATTTTCTGCGTAAAAAAGCGTCGGGGAGGCGGACCATAATGCCCGCTCCATCACCACTGTCGGGCTCGCATCCGCAGGCTCCGCGGTGGTTCATGTTTTCCAGCATCTCCAGTGCCTGCATGATGATACGATTGCTGGCGTTGCCCTTGATGTGGCAAATAAACCCGACGCCGCAGGCGTCGTGTTCGTGTCGAGGATCATACAGGCCCTGAGCGGGCGGATAGCCTCTCATAGTGGCATTACTGGGTTTATAGGCCAGCGCAGAAAGATTCGGAACCGCCTTTATAGCGAATTGGCGTGATGTTCACAAACTTATTCGGAGCGGTCGGTCGATAAAACCCTACGCAGTAACGTGAAAACAGTCAAACCGTGCGAACTGGAATTGTCGCCGTACCCCAATAGGATACAATCGTCCCCGATATGAATACGCCGTCCGCGGATGATTTGGGGACAATACTTCTGGGCAAAACCCGCGGGGCCGTGCTGGGGCTTCTGCTCGGCCGGCCGGATGAGGAATTCCACGTCCGGCAGATCGCCAGGTTGTCTGGAGCGACGCTCGGTCCGGTCCAGCGGGAGCTGAAGCTGCTTGCGCAAATCGGCGTGCTTAAATGCAGAGAAGTGGGCCACCAACTCCTGTATAGCGCCAATCCGGCTTCGCCGGTACACCAGGAACTGCGCTCTTTCGTCGTCAAGACCGTCGGCATGGCGGACGTGCTCAGAGCCGCGATGAAGCCCCTGGCGGCGCAAATCCGCGCCGCATTCGTGTTCGGCTCGTTCGCCCAAGGGCGGCAACAGGAGGCAAGCGACATGGACGTAATGGTCATTGGCGAGATCTCGCTGGCCGCTGTTGCCAAGGCCCTGACAGAAGCCCAGCGACGGCTCAGCCGGGAGATAAACCCCACAATCTATCGGCCGGCCGAATTCGCCGCCAAGCTGCGGGAGGGGCATCATTTCCTCAGCGCCGTGATGGATGGACCCAAAGTGTTCCTGATCGGAGACCGGGATGAGCTTTCAAGAATGGCAGAAGAACGTATGGGTACGCCCGCACAAAACCAGTCGACAGGAGATCGCCAGCCTGCTCGCCGTCATTGAGCGGGATTTGGCCACCAGCGCCGATCCAAAGATCAACGGCGATTGGCGCTTCGCCATTGCTTACAATGCCGCTCTGCAATGCGCGGCTTTGGCGCTCAAGGCGGCCGGATACGAAGTCCCCAAGGGAGGCGGCGCACATCACCACACCATCGAATCCCTCAAGCTCACAATTGGCGATGACGGTACCATTGTTGACCCATTACAAAAATTCCGAGCCAAGCGCGGCGGCGGCATTTACGAGGCAACCGGTATCGCCAGCGACACAGAAATTGAGGAACTCCGAACGCTGGCCGTTAACTTGCGCGATCGCGTTCTGGAATGGATGAGGAAGGCGCACGCGGATCTTCTGCCACAGCAATAATTTGCAAATAGCCGCCGCTTTATCGAGAATTCGCGCATCGAAACTTGGGGCAACAATAGATTCCACTCGTTGAGACTCAGTATCATCCATGCTATGCTTGTAAAGCAGTAACGCGCCGGCCCGGTCGGCGGGTGCGGTTTGGCTGTCGAAAAGAAAGGAATTTGTATGCCCATTACATTATCCGAAACCGCCGCTCGGGAGATCAAGACGATCATCAAGCAGCAGGAGTTGCCGGAATCCGGCACGAAGCTGCGGGTCGGCGTCAAGGGCGGCGGGTGCAGCGGGTTCAGCTACATGCTCGATCTGACCGAAGAGGCAAAGAGCGAGGCGGACGAGGAAATCGAATCGCAGGGGATCAGGATTCTTTGCGATATGAAGTCGTATTTGTATCTCAACGGCACGGAAATCGACTTCAAGGACGAAGTGATGGGCCGCGGGTTCGTGTTCAAGAACCCCAACGCGACCAGCACCTGCGGCTGCGGAAGCAGCTTCACGGCCTAAAGGGGAGCTTTATCCGCGGCGAAGTGCGAGGTTCTCTTTTGTGAGCCAGCGCGTCACGGCGCGCCGAACGTGCCTGAAACGGGTCTCCCATGCCCACTGCCGAAACCGAAATCGAAACTCTGGCCAACCGCGAGTACCAGTGGGGCTTCATCAGCGACATCGAGGCTGATTCGGCCCCGGCCGGGTTGAACGAGGAGATCGTCCGCTTCATCTCCCACAAAAAAAACGAGCCGCAGTGGATGCTCGAATGGCGTCTGCGCGCCTATCGGCATTGGCTTACCATGACCGAGCCGAAGTGGGCGATGGTGCATCATTCGCCGATCGATTATCAGAAGACGATTTATTACTCGGCGCCCAAGCCAAACCTGAAGAGCATGGACGAGGTCGATCCGGAGTTGCTGAAGATCTATGAAAAGCTCGGCGTTCCGATGAACGAGCGGGCGGCGCTGCTGGGGTTGGAGCGGCCGGCCGTGGCGGTCGATGCGGTCTTCGACAGCGTTTCGGTGGCGACGACGTTCAAGAAAACGCTCGCGGAGAAGGGGATCATTTTCTGCTCCTTCAGCGAAGCGGTGCAGGATCATCCGGACCTGGTTCGGAAATACATGGGTTCGGTGGTCCCGTATTCCGACAATTTTTTCGCGACGTTGAACAGCGCTGTCTTCACGGATGGCAGCTTCTGCTATGTGCCCAGGGGCGTGAAATGCCCGATGGAACTGAGCACCTATTTCCGCATCAACGCCAGGAATACGGGCCAGTTCGAGCGGACGCTGATCGTCGCCGACGAGGGCGCCTCGGTGAGTTATCTCGAGGGCTGCACCGCCCCGATGCGCGACGAGAACCAGCTTCACGCGGCGGTGGTGGAATTGGTGGCCATGGACAATGCCAGCATCAAATACAGCACCGTTCAGAACTGGTATCCCGGCGACAAGGAAGGCAGGGGCGGGATTTACAACTTCGTGACCAAGCGGGGCGCTTGCCGCGGCCGCGCCAGCAAGATCAGTTGGACACAGGTGGAGACCGGCTCGGCGATCACCTGGAAATATCCAAGCTGCATCCTCCAGGGCGACGACAGCATCGGCGAGTTTTACAGCGTGGCGCTGACCAACCATCGCCAGCAGGCCGACACCGGGACGAAGATGATCCACATCGGCAAGAACACGCGCAGCACGATCGTGAGCAAGGGGATCAGCGCTGGCCACGGGCAGAATTGTTATCGCGGCCTGGTGAAGATCCTCAAGGGCGCCAGCCACAGCCGCAACTACACCCAATGCGACAGCCTGCTGCTGGGCGACCGATGCGGGGCGCACACCGTTCCGTACATCGAGGTCCGCAACACGACCAGCCGGGCGGAACACGAGGCCAGCACCAGCAAGATCGGCGAGGACCAATTGTTTTATTGCAAGAGCCGGGGCATCAGCCTGGAGGACTCGATCAGCATGATCGTGAGCGGGTTCTGCAAGGAGGTTTTCCGCGAGTTGCCGATGGAATTCGCGGTGGAAGCCCAGAAGTTGCTGGGCGTGAGTTTGGAAGGAAGCGTGGGATGATCGGCACCAGTGTGGGAGTTGATCGTATGGCGAATTACAAGCGAGGCAAAACCAAACGGCAAGTTCGATGCACGCTTTGCACGCCCAACCGTTGGCGAGGCAACTCGAAGGAGCGATTCAAAGCCCGGGACGGCGCGGCAAAATCGGCGGCCTCGGATGAGATTCGGTTGTATCCGAGCGGTGCGGCGTAAGCCGCCGCACAAGACAACGTCGGAGGTGCTCAATGAAGCGAATGGCGATTGAAGACCTTGGAAGTGAAATCGCGAGGTTAATCAAGACCGCGCCCAAGGAAAAAATTCTGTTGACACGCAACGGTCAGCCGGTTGCTTTCGTCTCTGATGCAAGCGCTTATGACAGGGAAGATATCGGTTACATGAACGATCCGGAATTCCGGAAAATGATCCGCGAACGCCGGAACGAGAAAGGCGGCGTTCCTCTGGAACAAGTTAAGACCGAGCTGGCACAAAGAGAATCGAATGAATTGCGCGCGGTGGTTCGAACCAAGCCAAACAAAAAGAGCCGGACCAAACATGGTCGCTCCGCCGCATAATTTGAAATCAGCGAGTTACAATCAACATGGCACTTCTTGAAATCCAAAATCTCCACGCCCGCGTCGCCGCTCCCGGCGGGCGCGACATTCTCAAGGGCGTGAATCTCACCATCAACGCCGGGGAGGTTCACGCCATCATGGGCAAGAACGGCTCCGGTAAGAGCACGCTGGTGCAGGTGCTGGCCGGGCGGGAAACCTACGAAGTGACCGGGGGAGGCGTTACCTATGACGGGAAGGATTTGCTGGAACTGTCGGCCGAGGAGCGCGCCCGCGAGGGAGTTTTTCTGGCGTTCCAATATCCGGTTGAAATTCCCGGCGTGAGCACCAGCTATTTCCTCAAGGCCGCCGTCAACGCGGTGCGCAAGCATCACGGCCAGCCGGAAATCGACACCCTTTCGTTTCTCAAGCGGGTCAAGGAAAAGATGGCGCTGCTGAAGATGGACCAGAGTTTTATGAATCGGGCCGTCAACGAAGGGTTCTCCGGGGGCGAGAAAAAGCGCAACGAGATTTTCCAGATGGCGGTGTGCGATCCGCGGCTGGCGCTGATGGACGAAACGGATTCGGGCCTGGACATCGACGCGCTGAAGGTCGTCGCCAACGGCGCCAACAGCCTTCGCGGCCCGGACCGCGCGATTTTGGTCGTGACGCACTATCAGCGCCTGCTTAGCTACATCGAGCCGGACTTCGTTCACGTGATGCTGGATGGCCGGATCGTGAAGTCCGGTGACAAGGCTCTGGCGATGGAGCTGGAAGAGCGGGGATATGACTGGGTGGAGCGCCAGGTGGCCGCGGGAGTTTGAAAATGACGCGACTGGCGACGGGAAAAACATCCGATCATTCGCGCACCCAGGAGGCCGCGGCGCCGCCATGGCTGGAGGCGCTGCGGAGGGAGGGCGCGGATCGTTTCGCGTCGGTTGGATATCCCGCAACG
>JBEKXM010000021.1:0-16845 GCA_049512115.1 Tepidisphaeraceae bacterium
ACCAGGAGGATTACTCCACCGCCGTCCGCGAACTGGGAATCGCCTACGCCCAGCAGGACGCCCAATCCAAAGACCTGATGCTCTATCACATCGGCATCGGCCAGCAGCGCATCGGCCGATTCGACGATGCCGACCGCTCGTTCCAGTCATTGCAGCAGGTCTATCCCCACAGCCCCTATTGCGCCGGCGCCCGCGTCCACCATGGCATCCGCGGATTTTACGTCCAGGTTGGCGCCTATTCGCAGGTTGCGGACATCGACAAAGCCGCCCGCGCCGTCGCCGCCGCGGGGTCCGTTCCGCTGAAAACAACCGACAAGGGATTGACCATCATCCGCACCGCGGATGTGCCGTCGTTCGCTCTAGCCGAACAACTCAAGTCGCGCCTCGCCGGCCAATATCCCGACGCGCGGGTGATGCCGTGATAGGCTCGCGGCTTTTATACATAGGATTCAAACATGCCCGGTCGTAGACACAAATCATTTCGTGGCGGCGATGTAAATGAAGAGCTTGGCGTTCTACTTCTAAAGGCGTTTGCAGCAGTAGCGCCCGTACCCCGTCCCGAAGATGTGGGCATTGACGCTATTGCAACATTGTTGCGCTCCGGGCCGAATCAAATGCTGATCGCCGAGGATTCTTTTTACGTTCAAATTAAGAGCGCATCGGAACGAAAAATCACCTACGAAGGACATGCAATTGAGTGGCTTGCCCAGTTGAAACTGCCATTGTTCATTGGCAGCGTCAATTTATCGACTTCCACGATGGAGTTGTTTAGCTGCCACCCGCTTTCCCAAGCGCTGATCGAAAAGCCATGGAAACAAATTCAGTTACTCTTGGATGCCGATCCAGTCAGCACGCCCACAGAGGACACTCGATTCATGCCTATCTGCCCGCCGGTGCTACGTTGGTCAGCTTCTGATCTTGCCTCCGAGACGTTTAAAGAGGCGCATTATGCGATACTCAAGAAACACGTTCAGGTCGAGCAGAGAAATTGCCAACTTCGGTCGATAAGGCATCTGCGATACATTAAATGGAAAACCAACGAGGCGCCCGAAGATGCTGGCTTCATGACGATGGGCCAAAAGGATGAAAGTAGCATTCTGAAGGCTTTCCGGGAACACGACACGTTGTTTCTAACGTTTGTATCTGACTGCGCCGATTTGAACGATCCAAAGTCGCTGGAAGCGCTGCTTGTACTCCGAAATCATATGCGGGAACGCGGTTTTGATCCCGATCCGAACGGTATTTGCGAGGCGTCGCAAGAACTCCTTCGGCACCGAGCTAATCCATCAACCGGCAAAATCGTAACACGCGTCGGGGTCACGAGCCCGCCTGCACAAGACGGTCCATCCGCCAATCCGTCCCCAGTTACCTCCCCCACAAATAAGCCATCTGTCTAAGCGGTCACGATACTGATTTTGGCGCTGAAGCCGAGCGATTTTAGAAGCTGCTGGCACTCGTCCCATGTCAGACCGAATTCGCGCACGTCCGCCAACCCCAACCGTGCCGCGGCATCGCGGGACTCCGGCGAATCGAATTCCCCATCCATCATTTGGCTCTCGGCCCAATCGACCAAATCAGACAGGGAGATTTGCCGCCGCAAATAGGCCTCGACCTTGGACGCGATCATTTGGCGGGTAATCGGCATAGCGGAATATACCACGCCCTAAGCCTTGGCGCATCGTGTTCGAACTTAGCCGATTATTCACCGCAAAGAACGCAAAGAGCGCGAAGAAATTCATATAACTTGACTTGGTTTCCTGCTTTGCGCTCTTCGCGATCTTTGCGGTGAATTCTTAACGCCGCGGCGAAGGTCATAGATCGTTCACCATTCGTTTGATGCCGTCCTTGATGAGCAATACGTTCCAGTTGACCAGAAAACCCAATTTGCGCCCGGATAACTTCAGATAGGTCAACAATTGCGCTTCGTAAATTGGAGGAACCGCCTGCACCGATTTATTCTCAACGATAATGCAATCCTCGACGAGCATATCGATGCGGTATCCGGCCTCGATTTCTATGCCGGCATATCGAACCGGCAAAGTCACTTCACATCGCACGTCGAATCCGCGCGAGCGAAGTTCGTGGGCCAGACATGCCTGATATGTCGATTCGAGCAATCCCGGCCCCAACAGGCGATGCACCTTGACCATGCAATCCACCAAATGCTTCGCAACCTCTTCGATCTCCTCGCGAGTTTTCATGGCTCAATTCCAACCTTCGCGCTCTTCGCGTTCTTTGCGGTGATTTCATGCCTTCCAGCGGTGCGGCAGTACGCTGAGTCATCGCCGGGTACTCGCCCGACTCTCGCCCCACCAATCCGTCCATGCCTTGGCGTCGTTGCCGAAAGGTTTGCCCGTCAGATGCGTCAGTTCATCCAGCATTTCCAGGGCCTGATCCGTGTCGGCCAGGGACAGGGCTTGGATCAGATACGGCACGGCCTCCGGCTTGCCCATCGCCCCCAGGTATCTCGCGGCGTTCATGCGGATTTGCTCGTCGTCGCTTTTTAGAAGCGCCTCGGCTTTGGCGATGCCCGCCGGATCGTGGCGATCCTTCAAAATCACCAGGGAATAGCTCACTACGTTCGGATCGGCCGAATCGAGATCGCGCAGATGCCGGGCGGTCGGCACGTGCAGCGCCCACGTCAGCAGCACCGACCCCGCGATCATGATGACGGCCATCACGATCACCACGATGCGGCCGCGCTGCGGGGAATCATTGGCCATATTCGCTCGTCGGCCGCGGAGGGCGAAGCCCTTACCGCGGACAGGCGCACGCCAGGTTGCGGTCGCCGTAGGGATTGTCGATGCGTCCGACGGCCGGCCAGAACTTGAATTGCCGCGTCCATGCCGTTGGAAACACCGCGCGCTCGCGCGAATACGGATGCCGCCAGTCTTCCGACGCGATCGCCGCCGCCGTGTGCGGGGCGTTTTTCAGCAGGTTGTCCTCCCGGCTCGCCTTCCCATCCTCGATCTCCCGGATTTCCTGGCGGATCGAGATCATCGCCTGGCAAAACCGGTCCAGCTCCGTCTTCGATTCGCTTTCCGTCGGCTCGATCATGAGCGTTCCCACCTCCGGCCAGGACATCGTCGGCGCGTGGAACCCGTAATCCATCAATCGCTTGGCGATATCTTCAACTTTCACGCCGCTCGTTGCCTCAAAATGCTTGCAGTCGATAATGAACTCGTGGGCGCATCTCCCGTTTTTGCCCTTGAACACCACCGGATAATGCGCTTCCAGCCGCTTGGCCATGTAATTGGCGTTGAGGATGGCGAACTGGGTCGCCCGCTTCAATCCCGAATCGCCCATCAGCGCGATGTAGACGTAAGAAATGGCCAGGATGCCGGCGCTGCCATACGGCGCCGCCGCGACGGGACCGATCCCGCGCTCGTCCATGCCCGGCAAAAACGGAGCCAGGTGCGCCGCCGCCGCGATCGGACCCATCCCCGGCCCTCCACCCCCGTGCGGAATGCAAAACGTCTTGTGCAGATTCAGGTGGCAAACGTCCGCCCCCATATCCGCCGGCCGGCACAGGCCCACCAGCGCGTTCATGTTCGCCCCATCCATGTACACCTGTCCCCCGTTGTCGTGCACGATCCGGCAAATGTCCCTCACCGTCTCCTCGAACACGCCGTGCGTCGATGGATACGTCAACATCAACGCCGCCAATTCCTGGCGATGCTCCTGGGCCTTGGCCGTCAAATCCGCGACATCGACGTTCCCCAACGCGTCACATGCGACCGGCACGACGCGCATTCCCGCCGCCACCGCGCTGGCCGGATTCGTGCCGTGCGCCGATACCGGAATCAAACAGACCCTTCGCCCGCCCTGGCCGCGATCTTCCTGATACGCCCGGATCACCAAAAGCCCCGTGTATTCCCCCTGCGACCCGGCGTTGGGTTGCAGCGACACCGCGGGGAATCCCGTGATCTTCGCCAGCCATTGCTCCAATTTGCCGAACAGTTCGCCATACCCGCGCGTCTGGTCCGCCGGGGCGAACGGATGCAGCCGGGCAAATTCCGGCCACGTTACCGGCAACATTTCGCTGGTCGCGTTCAGCTTCATCGTGCACGAGCCCAGCGGAATCATCGACTGCGCCAGCGACAAGTCCCGGCTCATCAGCCGGAAGATGTACCGCAACATTTCCGTTTCGCTCCGGTGCCGGTGGAAAACCGGATGCGTCAGGAATTCGCTCCGCCTCGCCAGATTCGCCGGGAATTCCCCGCCCTCGCCAGCCAACTGATCGACATTCACGCGCAGCGTCGATCCGCCGGCAAACGATTCCACGATCGCCTGCACGTCCAGCCGGGTGGTGGTCTCGTCCAATGAAACCCCGACCGTGCCGTCGCCGAAGTCGCGGAGGTTGTATCCCGCGTTTTTCGCCGCGGAAAGCACGGAATCTTTCGGCAGCCCGTTGACGTTTACCCGAAGCGTATCGAACACCGGCCGATCCGCCACCGAATGTCCCAGCCGGCGCAGTCCCGCCGCCAGCGCGGTCGTCAATCCATGAACGCGCTGGGCGATCCGGCGCAGCCCCTCCGGACCGTGATACACCGCATACATCCCCGCCATCACCGCCAGCAGCACCTGCGCCGTGCAGATATTGCTCGTCGCTTTATCGCGGCGAATGTGCTGCTCGCGCGTCTGGATCGCCAGCCGCAGCGCCGGCTGCCCGGCTGAATCCTTCGAGAGTCCGACGATTCTCCCCGGCATCTTCCGGACGAACTGCGTCCGCGTCGCCAGATACGCCGCGTGCGGCCCGCCGAACCCAAGCGGCACCCCAAACCGCTGCGTCGAACCGACCGCGATGTCCGCGTCAAATTCCCCCGGGGCTTTCAGCAACGTCAGCGCCAGAACGTCCGCCGCCATCACCACCAGCGCCCCGTTGGCGTGCGCCGCCCGGATCACCGCCGAATAATCCACCACCGCGCCGTCCGTCGTCGGATATTGCAACAGAATCCCGCAGAACCGGCCGCCGGACAAATCCGCCGTTTGCGCCGCCCCCACGACGCATTTCATGCCGATCGCCCTGGCGCGCGATTTCACCACGGCGATCGTCTGCGGATGGCAATCCTCGGCCACGAAAAAAGACCCGCGATGGTCTTGGGCGGAGGCTTCGCCCGACGCGATCCGCCAGCACATCACCATCGCCTCGGCCGCCGCCGTCGCCTCATCCAGCAGCGACGCGTTGGCCAGCGGCAAGGCGGTCAGGTCGCTCACCATCGTCTGAAAATTCAGCAACGCCTCCAGCCGGCCCTGCGCGATCTCCGCCTGGTACGGCGTGTACTGCGTGTACCAGCCCGGATTTTCCAGAACGTTCCGCTGAATCACCGGCGGCGTGATCGTGTCCGAATACCCCATCCCAATGCAGCTTCGCAAAACCGAATTCTTCCCCGCAATGCCCCGCAACTCCTCCAACAGCTCAAATTCCCCGCGCGGCCCGCCGATCCCCAGCGAGTTCCGGAACCGGATCGATTCCGGGACCGTCTGATCGATCAATTCCTCCAGCGATGAAACCCCCAGCGTATCCAACATCTCCCGCAGATCGGCCTCGCTGGGGCCGATGTGCCGATGCGCAAACTCATCCGTGGAAGCCAGAATTCCCTGCATGATCTAATGGCCGGTCTTTTTCAGATATTCCTCGGCCGAGAGGAGTTTAGCGAGTTGGCCGGCATCGGCCACTTTCACCTTGATCATCCACCCCTTGCCGAAGGGATCGGAATTCACCAGCCCCGGATTGGCATTCAACTCCGAATTGACCGCCGTCACGGTTCCGCCGACCCCGCTGTAAAGATCGCTGGTCGCCTTGACCGATTCGATCTCCCCCCACGCCGCGTTGGCCGCAACGTTGGCCCCGACCGCCGGAAGCTTGACGTAGGTGATGTCCGTCAACTCATCCGCCGCGATCTGGGTGATGCCGATGGTCACCACCTCCCCCGCGAGTTGATGCCATTCGTGAGTTTCCAGATATTTCCTGTCTTTGGGAACGGGCATAGTTCATCCTCATTTGGCTCTTTTATAAAACGGCAGCGCGACGACCCGCGCCGGGACGGTTGATCCGCGAAGCTCGACCTCCAACGTCTCGCCCGCCGTCGATCGTCCGGCGTCCACGTACGCCATGGCGATGCTGTGCTTCAGCGTTGGCGAAAACGTGCCGCTCGTCACTTCGCCCACCCGCGTTGCGCCCGATTTCACGGCCGATCCCGGCCTGGCGATCCGCGGGCCTTCCAATTCCAGGCCGACCAATTTCTTGGCCGGGCCGTGCTGGGCAATCACACGCAGCGGTTCGACGCCGATGAACGGCTTACCCAGATCGACCGCCCAACTCAAGCCTGCCGAGATCGGGTCGATCCCCTCGTTCAATTCGTGGCCGTAGAGCGGCATCCCCGCCTCCAGCCGCAGCGTGTCCCGCGCCCCCAGACCCGCCGGCTTGATCGGTGAATCCGGCTTGCTCATCTCACCCGACATCGACTTCACCATGTTCTGCGCCGTCCCGCTGGAAACGATGATCTCCACCCCGTCCTCCCCGGTATATCCGCTACGGAAGAGCGTGAACCGGCTCATCATGTACGTCCCGCTCTCAAACCCGTATCGCTTGATCGACTTCACGTCCACGTCCAGAGCTTCGGACATCAATTCGACCACCGCCGGCCCCTGCACCGCCACCATCGCCGTCGATTCCGTCTGATCCGATATCTCCGCCTCAAACCCATCCGCATCCCGCACGCCCGTCAGGTGCTTGACGATCTTTTCCCGATTCGAGGCATTGCAAACGACCAGCCAGTGCTTGGCGTGTTTGCTGACGATCACGTCATCCAGCACGCCCCCGGCCTGGTTGCAGACCAGGCTATACCGGCTCTGCCCGACCCGTTGCTGCGAGACGTTCCGCGTCAGCGCCTTGTCCAGCAGCGCCATCGCCCCGGCGCCGGTCAGATGGATTCTTCCCATGTGCGAAACGTCGAACAGCGAACCGCTGGCTCGAGTCTGCTGGTGCTCCTCCACGATCCCCCGGTAAAGGATCGGCATCTCCCACCCCGCGAAATCGACCAGCTTGGCCCCGCAGGCGACATGAAATTCGTGCAACGGAGTTCGCTTGAGCATCCAACCGCCGAGAGTATTCGCGCAGCCATACAGCGTCAACCGCGCCGGCATGCTTTATGGGGGCGTTTTCGATGTCTCCGTTCGATCAATACATACGGTTGGCGCACCGCGTGCGTTAATGTGGTATCTGTATCCCGCAATAGCCCGAGACCCGCGGCACGCATCGGGAGCATGAGGCATGTGGCACAGCGACGACCAATTCTGGAAGACCTACGGCCCGTGGATGTTTACCGAAAAGCGGTGGGCCAACGCGCCTGGCGAGGTCGATTCAATCCTCAAGCTGCTCTCGCCGGCGCCGCAAGGGGCCATCCTTGATCTCTGCTGCGGGCCGGGAAGGCATTCACTGGAACTGACTCGCCGGGGATTCTCCGTCGTCGGCGTGGATCGCACGTCTGCCTATGTGAACGAGGCCAAGAAGCGAGCAAAGGCCGAAAGGCTGAAGGTCGAGTTCGTCAAGCAGGATATGCGGCGGTTCTGCCGGCCCCAAGCCTTCGATGCCGCGCTCAACATGTTCACAGCTTTCGGATACTTCAGGAATCCGAAAGCGGACCAGCGAGTCCTCCTGAACGTCTACCGGTCACTTAAGCCGGGCGGAAAGCTCCTGATGGAACTCATGGGCAAGGAGGTATTGGCGAGAAAATTCCAAGAGCGAGACTGGCACGAGGAGCAAGGAGTGATGTTCTTAGAGGAGCGCAAGCTCAGCCAAGGATGGAGTTGGATCGACAGCCGGTGGATTCTCCTCAAAGGCACCAAGCGAAAGGAATTCGTCGTATCGCACCGTCTATACTCGGCCAAGGAGTTGTCCGACTTATTACGGGTCTGTGGCTTTGAGAAGGTGCGGGTCCATGGTGATCTGGCTGGTGCTGCGTACGACCACAACGCCAGAAGGCTGGTGATCGTGGCGCAAAAGGCGTGAGGCAATGACGTGGACATGTCATCGCCCAGGATGCCGTTTACGTAGCGGACACTTTCCGAAACTACCGGGCAGTCCCCGTTTGGCACGGGGATGGCCGCTCTTGCGTCCATCTTCCCCGTAGCTACTCTTTATTGCTCCATGAATCCCAATCCGGGGGACCAGGTTCTGCTGTCCATCGAATCCGCCTGCGTCTCTTTCGGATCGCTCCATGCCGTCCAGGACGTTTCGCTGAACCTTCGCGGCGGGAACCTTCTCGGGCTCATCGGACCCAACGGAGCGGGAAAGACCACCCTCATGCGGGCCGCCGTCGGCTTGCAGCCCATGCGAAACGGCTCGGTGCGAATTCTCGATACGCCCCTGAACGGCAACCGCGACATTCTCCGCCATGTCGGTTTCACCCCGGATACCCCGCCGATGTATGACAACCTCACCGTCCGGCAATTCCTGCAATTCATCGGCATGGGCTACGACCTTTCATCCGCCGAGATCGCCGAACGCATCGGCTTCTGGCTCGAAAAAGTGTGGCTTTCGGAAAAGGCCGATCAGAAGATCAAGCAATTATCGCGCGGAATGCGCCAGCGCGTGGGGATCGCCCGGACGTTGCTGCCCAATCCCTCGGTGATTCTGCTGGACGAGCCGGCGGCCGGCCTCGACCCGGCGGGGCGCGCCCAGTTCCGGCAGCTTCTGGCCAACCTCCGCGATCAGGGCAAGGCAATGATCGTTTCCAGCCACATCCTTTCGGACATGGATGAATATTGCACCCACATCGCCATCATGTCGGCCGGGCGATTGACCCGCATCGGCACCGTCGCCGAGTTCGCCCAGGCCGCCGCGGGCAACCGTTGCCGGTACACCGTTCTCCTGGCCCGGCCCATTCCTCGGTTGGCGGCGATGGTCGAGAATATTCAAGGCGTCTGCCAAGTCGTTGCCGATGGCGATCGCCTGATCCTGGAATATGACGTCGGCCGCGAGGCCGCCGCCGCGCTCCTCGCGCAACTGTTCAATCTCCGCGTTCCCGTCGCCGGCTTCACCGCCAACTCGGCAAGTCTGGAAGAGGCCTATTTG
Organism: Tepidisphaeraceae bacterium; assembly: GCA_049512115.1. Classification (GTDB taxonomy): domain Bacteria; phylum Planctomycetota; class Phycisphaerae; order Tepidisphaerales; family Tepidisphaeraceae; genus PALSA-1353. The sequence goes on from JBEKXM010000021.1 coordinate 9,080, forward strand.
CGATCCCAAACCCGCCAGGTCGATTAATGCAATGGCCGTTTATTTCGACAACGCGATTTTCTGGGCACAACTTCGGCTTCGCGGGGGATGGAAGAACACTTTTCTCGTCGTCGCTTGCTACGCCGGCGCCGCCGCCTTCTTCATCACGCTCTTTTATCAGCTTGCCGATCATCCACGCGACAAGTTATACGTCCTCGAGGCCGCCTCGATCATGATCCTGGTGATCCAGGTCCTCATGCTCACGATCCTCGGCGGGGCGGCGGTCTCCGGCGCACTTCGCCGCGACGTGGCCAACCACCTCATCGAATCGCATCGCCTCATGCCTTTATCCCCAGTGCAGGCCGTCGTCGGATACATCGCCGGCGCGGGATTGCAGATGCTCAGCCTCTGCCTAGTCAATCTGCTCCTCGGCGCCGTCTTGCTCGGCCTGCGCGGGATGTCCGTCCAGCCCTGGCTCATCTGCAACGGCCTGCTGTTCGGTTTCTCCGTTTCAATCTGGACCGCCATGGCCATGGCCGCCTTTGTCTCACGCGCCATTTTCGGATTCCTCATCGGCCTGCTCGTCAGCATCGCCTTCTCCGGTGGATTCATCTTCGTCGTCGTTCCCGGACTCCTGGCATTTTGTTCGCCCATGCACGGCCACACGATCTTCGACCCCGCCTCCGGGACCGCAATATCAACTGGAACCATCGTCGCCCTGGCCGCCCAGTTCCTCATGGCCGTGCTGTGCATCCGCGGCGCCGCCCGCAAATACGCCGACGCCAACGCCATCAGCCTCACCCTCGGCCCCGCCCTGGCGGCGCTGGGAATCTGGGCCGGGCTTTCCTGGTTCGGAATCTACGACTTTCACGAACTGCGGCCGCCAATGCTGGACTATCAACAGCTTGATTTGCGCGTTCTCGCCGTCGGCGCCATCGCATCGTGCTTCCTCGTGGCCCTGCTCCCCCTGGCCGCCGCCGCCTCGACCGACATGCTCCGCCAACAGCAATCCATCGACGGCGCAAAAATGGCCTGGCGCCCCGGCCCAATCTGGCTGTGCCTGCCCGTCTGCCTCCTGTTTGTTCTTGCTCCCATGACGTCTAGCGTCGATTCATTGGCCCTCTATCCAGCCAACCGATATTTCATTCCCGCCGCGCCCGCGAATCCCACCACCCGCCCTGGCGGGGCGGCCTATACGTACCAATACGGCTATGCACCACCGAACGCGCCAACCGACGCGATACCCGTTCCCATTCTCGGCGCCCACGCGCATCCGGAAATGATCCTCGCCGTTTCCGCCATTTTTCTTCTGCAATCCTACCTGCTGATGCGTCTGCTCTATCCTCTGGTCCGGCGCGCCAATGCCCTGATCCTTTTCATCACCGCATTTCTTTGGTTCGCCCCATTATTTGCCGACCTGAGCTTTTACAGCATGAAGAATCAGGACTCAAGGTTGGACAATTTCGCCCTCTACTCTCCGCTGGGCACGATCATCCAGGCATTGGATAAGCCCACCGCCGGAACTTGGCCCGGCATCATCGCCCAGGGCGCCCTTTGCCTCCTCCTGGGCATGCTCCTTTTCCAGGCTCAATTCCGCCGCCGCCGAAACCGTCAAAGATCTGTTGGTTTACCCGCGATTTTGTAGTATTCTTTCACCAGAGTTTCGCGGGCGTAACTCAATTGGCAGAGTGTCGGCTTTCCAAGCCGAATGTTGAGGGTTCAACTCCCTTCGCCCGCTTTCATCAATCTTCGGATCGGCGACTGGATTTCAACCGCAGAATCTACCGGCCAATGAACAGGCCGGGGTTGAGTTTGAAATGTGCCGCAAGTTTCAGCGCGTTCTCTTTACTGATTTGCCGATCTCCTCGCAAAATGGCCGGTCCAAGTGACCGGCTCCCGAGAATGCGGCCGATTGCGGAGGCGCTTAGCCCGTGGGCATCCATCAAAAATCGAATTGCCTCCAGCGGGCCGGATGCCGCCGCGACTTGGAAATTCCCGTTGTCATACGCCTCGATGAGTTGGGTCAGCGTTTCAAGGTATTCCTCCTGTCCCTTGGAGCGCCGATCCAGCACGGCGAGCCGGTCCACAATTTCCGCGGTGTTCTCGTAGTCAACCTTGTCGCGGATCGTGCGAGGCAGGTGCATGGCGCACAGTTCCTCAAAAGTTACTGGAAGGTCCTCATGTGATACGTGTGTACGGCTCATAGTTCATCCTTCCAGCGTTCCAAATCATATTCCTCGTGTGTCAGTGCACGCAGAACATAGACCCGGCCCTTAATGGGGTAGTTTTCCAAATAGTGGATGGCGGTAATCAGCCTGCATCGGTTGTTGGAGACATCGAAAACCGCTACCGTGTGGTTGTTGCGAGTTTTCACAAAGTCTACCCGTTGTCCGAACGCCGCTTTGACGTCCGCGGGGGTGTTCCAAGCGGCGCCGGTGACCATATTGTGCCAAAGATCAAGCTCTTTCTTGGTTCTCGGATAGCGTGACCCAAACTCCTCCAACCGCTTCTTTGTTATTACTCGCATACCGCGCGCTCACTCGGCAGACAGTGTCGAGTGCGCACATAATGTACACACCAACGGCACGGAAGTCAAACGCCTTGAGGGCGATTAGCCGACATCGACCAGTGCATTGCCGTTGCGAAATCAGTCTGATAATCTTCGCTCTTTTCACATTCCAGATGCCGGGGCGAAATGCCGGGCCAAAACGCTGAATCGTTGTACACTCAGGGCAACGCGCTCGCGGCGGCTGGAAAGCTCGACCAGGCCATCGCCGCTTACGCCCGCGCCATTGAATTGCGGCCCGAGTTTCTCGACGCCCATTTCAAGCTCGGTAACACCCTGGCCAACAGCGCAAGGTGCGACGAGGCGGCCAAATCCTTTCGACACGTTCTCCACATCGATCCCAACCATGTCGATGCTCTGAACAACCTCGGCAATACGTTACTCGCCACTGGCCAGCCCGATGAGGCCGTCTCGCTTTACCGCCGGGTTCTGGCCATCCGGCCGGACCATTTCCTGGCGCACAACAATCTGGCCGCCGCCTTGGTCATGACCGGGCAGTTCTCCGAAGCGATGGAATTCGCCCGCCGTGCCGTGGCGATGCGGCCGGACTATCCCCCCGCCCATCGCAACCTCGGCGACGCTTTAGCCGCGCTCGGCAAGTGGCCCCAAGCCGCCGAGAGCTACAAAAAGCTCGTCGAGCTTGATTCCGCCCGTCCCACCGCCAATCCCGGCGCAGCCGCCGATGCCAGAATGAAGCTGGGAACGGCCATGAAGCATCTCGGCCGGTTCAACGACGCCATCTTCCTTTTCCAGCAGGCCGTCGCGCTCACCCCCGGCGATTTGGACCCGCGCGATCGTCTCGCCAACGCCTTTTGGGAAAACGGCGACATGGACGAAGCCCTCGCCGTTTGCCGCCAGGCCGTTCAGACCCATCCCACCGAAGCCAAGGCCTACAACAACCTCGGAAACGTGTTCGTCGAATGCGGCCGACTCGACGACGCCCTCGCCAGCTTCGACAAAGCCGCCGAGCTTGACCCATCCAACTCCGTCGCGCCCAGCAACAAAGTCTTCGCCGTCATGTTCCATCCGGCCTACGACTCGGCCCGCATCCTGCACGAGCTGAAGCAATGGGAGCGGCAATTCGCCCCGCAAACCGCCGAGGGAAAACACCCAAACGATCGCTCGACCGAGCGCCGATTGCGCATCGGCTATGTCTCGGCCGACTTCCGCGATCACGTTGTCGGACGAAACGTCCTTCCCCTGCTGCAACGCCACGACCGAGCGAAATTCCAACTGTTCTGCTACAGCAACGATTCCCCGCCCGATCGATTCAATCAGCAGTTTCGCGCGTTGGCGGGCGCCTGGCGCGACATCGCCACCTGGCCGGACGACAAGCTCGCCGCCCAAATCCGCGCCGACACGATCGACATCCTAGTCGATTTGTCGTTGCATCTCGGCGGGAGCCGGCTGGCGGTTTTCGCCCACAAGCCCGCGCCGGTGCAGGTGACGTTCGGCGGCTATCCCGGCACCACGGGCCTGGCCGCCATGGACTATCGTCTCACCGACCCCTACCTCGATCCGCCCGGCGCGCCCGACGACGCCTACACCGAACGATCCATCCGGCTTCCCAAAAGCTTCTGGTGCTACGATCCCGCGGCGATGGAAGTCGCCGATGCCCCCGAACCCGGCCCGCCCCCAGCGGTTGCGGCGGGGCGGATCACGTTCGGCTGCCTCAACAATTTCCGCAAGATCAATGACCGCGTCCTCCAATTGTGGGCCGAGGTGCTGAAACAAGCGATCCCTTCTCGAATTCTCCTGCTGGCCCCGCGCGGCAGCCATCGCGCCGCGCTCGTCGATCGCTTTCGCCAATTGGGCGTCCAGCCCGACTGCGTCGGATTCATCGACCGCGGCTCGCGCGCCCAATACCTCGATTCCTATCGCCTGATCGACATCGCGCTGGACACGGTCCCCTACAATGGACACACCACCAGCCTCGACGCCCTATGGATGGGCGTGCCCGTCGTCACGCTCATCGGCCAGACCGTCGCCGGGAGGGCGGGATACAGCCAGACTACCAACCTTGGCCTACCCGACTTGGCCGCGCGGACACCCGAACAATTCACCACGATTGCCCTTGCCCTGGCGAACGATCTGCCGCGCCTGGCTGAACTGCGCGCATCGCTTCGTAAGCGGATGCGGGCTTCGCCCCTTTGCGACCCCGCCGGATGGACCGCCGGCATCGAAGCGGCGTATCGGCAAATGTGGCAACATTGGTGCGATCAGCGATGAGCACCAGTTGATTCGTCATCGCAACCGATCATGAAACGCCCGCGGCGAGAGGATCGGGACGGATCGAAACGTTTTGATCTCCAGCAGATCACGGTCGCCGGTGACAAGGCAATCGGCGCCGCCCGCCACGAGCGTGCCCAATATGGCCAGGTCGTCGGGATCGCGGCAGGAGTTGGCGGGCACGCTCGACGGCTGGACCAGTTCCATTCCGCTTCGCAGCAGATCCGTCGTTTGGCGAACCACGTCGGTCGGCGCTCCGAACTTTGATGCCGCCTGCCGAGTGAATTCTCGCAGGATGAACTCCGAGCCGATGATCGTATGCGCCGGATTGCCGAGGCATTCGTCCAAAATCGCCTCGCAAACTCCGTGCGTGAATACCCCGGCAAGAAGAACGTTGGTGTCCAGGACCGCCCTCACGAGACGGCCTTGAAGACATCTTCATCGGTGATAAACCCCTTGGCTTCCGCGAACGGCCGCAGTTTCTCGCGGGCATCGCGGAGTTGTTCGGCCGCGATATACCGGCGAAGCGATTCTCGCACGACATCGCTGGCGGAACGATGCTGTTTCCGGCAGAGCTTTTGAAGCTTTTGCTGCAACTGGGGCGGGATGCGGATCGTCATGGCGCTCATGTATGACAGTGTAGGACGAGCATTGGATTCCGGCAAGCGATCATCATCGTTCTCCCCGCCGCCGCGGCCGCAGCAGTACGTCGTACGCCACCGGCGTCGCGATCAGCGACAACAGCACCGACACGCACACCGCGCCGATCACCGCGACGGCCAGCGGCTTCAGCATGTTCACCGCCCCAAACCCCAGCGCCAGCGGCAGCATTCCCAGCGCCGCCGCCAGCGACGTCATCAGCACCGGCCGCAGCCGCCGCGCCCCCGCCTGCACGATCGCCTCCTCCAGGTCCACCCCTTTTTCCCGCAGGTCTTTCACCGCATCCAGCATCAGCAGGCCGTTCTTGTGAACGATCCCCATCCCAATGATCGCCCCCAGCAACGTCACGATGTTCACCGTGGTCCCCGTCGCCAACACCGCCAGGATGATCCCGAACCCCGACAACGCCGCACCGAAGATGATCGCGATCGGCTCATAGAACGACCGGAATTCCGCCAGCGCCACGATGAACACCAGCGCCAGCGCCGTGATCAGCACCGCCAGCAGGTTCCGGAACGATTCCTGCTGCTCCTTGTACAAACCGCCGTATTCGATCAAATCGTGCGGCAACTTCGGATCGCCGTCGATCACATGCCGGACGTCGCGCATCGCGCCGCCCAGGTCGCGGTCCTGCAACCGCGCCGTCACCGCGACGTTCTGCCTCAGATTGTCCCGCTCCAATTCCAACTGTCCCGGCTCGATCGCCACCTCCGCGACGTCGTCCAGCCTAACCACCGTCCCATCCGCCGCCCCCACCGGCAACCGCCTGATCTTCTCGATCCGGTCGATCGCCGTTGGATCGGACTTCACCCGCACGTTCACGATCCGATCGCCCTCAAGGATCGTCGAGGAAATCTGCCCGAGCATGGCGACGTTCACCGCCTGGCCGATCGCGCTCGCCGTCAGCCCCAGATGCTGCGCCTCCGCCGGACGCACCCGCAGGCTGATCGTCGGGCCCGTGTAGATCAACCCGCTGGCCGTATCCACGATCCCCGGAACGTTCTCCAGCTTCTCCTCGATGTCCGACGCCTCCTGCTTCAGCACGCTCTGGTCCGTCGAAAAAACCTTGATTTCGATCGGCTCGTCCGTCCACGTCAGATCGCCGATCAGGTCCGTCAGGATTCCCGGAAATTCCCAGTCGATTCGCGGCAGGGACTGGCGAAACCTTTGGCGCACCTCGGCGATCACCTGCTCCGTCGAGCGGTTGCGCGCGGCTTTGAGCTTCACCAGGAAATCGCCCGTATTCGGCTCGACGATCGCAACTCCCAGCGCCGTCCCCGTCCGCCGGGAATAGCTTTCCACTTCCGGAATCGAAGAAAGGATCCGCTCCGCGATTCGCATCTGCCGGTCGCTTTCAATCAGGCTCGTCCCCGCCGGCGCAACGTAATCGATGACGAATCCCCCCTCATCCATCGGCGGCAGGAAATCCGTCTTGAGCCGGCCGTACAGCACGAACGCCCCGGCGAAAACCAGCACGCACAATCCCGCCAGGAACCACCGATGCCGCAGCGCCAGCCGAACCAGGTATTCGTAGATCCGGTTGGCCCTCCCGAACACCAGGGCCTCGTATTTTCGCTGGCGCTTGGCGGGGCGCACAAACCACGCCGCCAGCGACGGCGTGATCGTCAGCGCCAGCACCAGCGACGCCATCAGTCCGATTACCATCGTCAGCGCCAGCGCCCGGAAAAACACCCCCGCGATCCCCGTCAAGAACGCCAGCGGGATGAACACCACCACCGGCGTCAACGTCGATCCCACCAACGGCGGCAGAATGCCCGCGATCGCGCTGGTGATGATCTCCTGCCGCGACTCACCCCGCGACGTTTTTACGTGGATCGCCTCCACCACCACGATCGCATCGTCGATCACCAGCCCGATCGCCGCCGCGATTCCACCCAGCGTCATCAGGTTGAAGCTTTGTCCAAACAGCTTCATCCCCAGGATGGTCACCAGCACGGTGATCGGAATCACCGCCGTCGCCACCAGCGTCATCCCCGCATCCCACAAAAACAGGTACAAAATCGCCACCGCCAGGACCAGCCCGAAAATGATCGCATCCCAAACGCTGCGAACCGAACCCCGCACCAGCAGCGATTGATCGTAAAACAGGGACAGCTTCATCCCCGCCGGAAGCGTCGGGCGGATTTCATCCAGTTGCCTGTGCAATTGGTCCGCGATGTCCAGCGTGCCCCCGTCCGGCTGCGAGAAAATATTCAGCAGCACCGCGTCCGTCCTGTTGGCGGTGACAACGTCCATCACCGGCTCGCTGCTTCGCTCGACCCGCCCGATGTCCTTCAGCCGAATCCCCCGCCCCCCCGCCGTGCTCAGAATC
>JBEKXM010000022.1:0-16823 GCA_049512115.1 Tepidisphaeraceae bacterium
GCGCTGGCAAAAGCAACGTTGTATCGTTCTTTAAGATGCTGAATGAGATGATGGCCGGCCGGCTACAACAGTTCGTGGCAATGAGCGGGCGTGCTCAGTCGATATTGCACTTTGGGCCCAAGGTCACTCCGCAATTAGAATCGACGCTCGAATTTGAAGGCGAGAATTTGGCCGGTGAGAACATGGTCGACGTCTATCGCATGCGACTGTTTCACGCGGCAAATGATTCTCTCGTTTTCGCGGATGAAGTGTTGGAATACAAGAAAGAGGACTGGCAAACATTAAATAGGCAATCGCTTGGGGCGGGTCACCAGGAAACTCGGATAGAAGACTTGGCAGCGCAAGGCAATAGCGCGGCCAAGGTTTTTCGGCACATCCTAAACAACTGTAGGGTATATCACTTTCACGATACTTCGCCAACGGCGCGGGTTCGCCAGTTTGGGTACATCGGAGACAACCGCTGGCTGATGCCGGACGCCGGGAACCTGGCCGCTTTATTGTATTCCTACCGCCAAAAGGATGAACCGGTCTATCGCCGAATTGTATCCACAATCAAAAAGGTCATGCCCGATTTTGCGGATTTCGACCTCGAGCCTGATCGAGTCAATCCGAGGGACATCCAATTAAATTGGCGAAAGTCGGGACAAGATTATCTGTTCGGGCCGCACCAGGTTTCCGATGGCACTCTTCGCGCGATGGCGATCATCACGCTCTTTCTACAACCCGATGCCGACTTGCCTGATGTGATTATCCTGGATGAGCCTGAGTTGGGGCTGCATCCACACGCCATTGAGATCATTGCGGGTTTGATTCGAGCGGCATCCGTTAAGTCCCAAGTAATTGTCGCCACACAGTCGCTGACTTTTCTTGGGCAATTCGAACCCTCGGAAATCGTAGTGGTGGAGGCAACTGCGGGAAGTTCGGACCTGCGGCGTTTGAATGCCGAGCATCTCAAGGATTGGCTTGTGGATTACAGTATTGGCGAGCTCTGGGAGAAGAACGTCCTCGGCGGGAGCCCTCTGCAATGAGAGAATTATATGTTTTTTGCGAGGGTCCCACCGAGCAAGGCTTCTGTAATCAGGTACTCGCACCGCATCTCTTCCCGCAGTGCAACGGTCGCATACACACAATTAGGGTAGCCAATAGCAAAAGCCGCGGAGTGGTTAGTCGTGGCGGTATCCGCGCGTATCTGCCTCTGAAACGAGATATACAAAACACTTTGAAGAGCAGGCATGAAGCCGCCGTCTTCTTCACGTCTTTAATAGATCTCTACGGTCTACCGACGGATTTTCCCGGCAAAACGAACTGCGTCCGTGACCCCGGAAACCCTTCCGCATACGCCGTGGCTCTTGAGACCGCGTTTTGCGCAGATATCAACGACGTCCGCTTTACCCCTTACCTCCAGCTTCACGAATTTGAGACGATGTTGTTCAGTGATCCCGATGCATTCCGCATTTCTTTCGATGGCTGCGATTTGGCAATCGAGTCATTGAAACAAATTGCGGCGTCCTTCTCTAGCGTTGAACACATCGATGATGGAGTTGAGACAGCTCCATCCAAACAAATCATCAGCGTGCTTCGGGCTTACGAAGGTCTTAAAGTGTCGGCAGGGCCGGACATTGCCGAGTTTATTGGTTTGGCAGCGATTCGTGCCAAATGCCCCCACGTTGACCAATGGTTGAGCCAATTGGAAAACCTTGATTGGAGAGGGGCATAGCACTACTGTCGGCACTCGCCCCTAATACGTGAACACCAGCGAGACGTCTCCGCCGCTGTCGTTGTAGCCTTTGGCGAAATCGCCGTCATAGCTGATTTTCAGGCTGGAATTCGGGCCGAAGGCGATGCCGATGCCGAGGGAGGGGGCCCAATAGTTTGGGATGGCGGCTTTGCGGAGGAAATTATTGTACGCGATGCTGCCATCCACGAAGATCGGGGTGCCGGGGAACTGGTATCTGGCATCGAGGCCGTTCATCAAAATCCATTGATCGATGTCGGTGTCGAATCCGTATCCGTCAACGGTGACGGAACAATCGCCGGTGTAGCTGATCTGATCGCCGAGGGTGAGGGTGAAGCCGCCGAGATGGAGGGCGAGGCTGCTGGTTCCGCCGCCGCCGATGAGGACGCCGCCGGCGGCCTGGTCGTAGCTGGCGGAAAGGCCGGCGAAGGCCCAGGGCGCGACTTGCCAACTGATTCCGTTGCCGTGGTTGTTGATGAGGGTGACGGGGATGGCGAGTTCCTCGGCGACGGTGTAGGCGGCGCTGCGGCCGACCTGGCGGTAGGCGAGGGTGGTTCCGAAATCGAGGGCCAGGTTGCTGCCGAGGCGCGCCCCGGTGTCGAAGTTCAGATCGACCCAATTTCCGTTGAGATTGTCGGCTCGGGTTTCACCGCCGGTGGCGGCGATTCCGAAATACGCCCCGCCGGATTGCGAGCGGGTTTGCGTGGGCTGTTGGTTTTCGATTCCGAAGCGGGAAAAGACGTCATTGGAGATCAGGGCCGTGGAAGCCTGCGGATTGCCGTCCAGCGAGGCGACCGCCGAAAGCTGGTTCATCGATTGCAGGAATTGGGCGTAGGCGCGTTCGCCGTCCTTCTGAATGAAATCGTGGATTTGATCTTGCAGATTGGAAGCGCTGGTGCCAACGAAGGTCCTGGCGAATTCGGTGGAAGGGAAGATGAGCGTCGCCTCGGTCTGGGTCGAATTTTCGGTGAGGATCACCGCGTTGGGCACGCCGCCCCAACTTACTGACGAGAGGACGTTCTGACCGAACAGCGGGAAGAAGTTTCCGTTGAAGCTGATCAGGTTGTCGGTCAGCTTGAGGATGTTCCCGCCGGAGTTGGAAACGGTCGTGCCTCCCGATCCGACGGCGGAGACATTGAAGAAGCTATCGGCCGAAGCGAGGCTTGGGGCCGTCAAAAGAACCATCGAAGTCAACGCGATCCAGGGGTTTCGCATGGTGAACACGTGGATTTCCTCCAACCCAGGCGAGACGCGCCGATCAACCGGCCCGCTGCGCAGCGAGCATGCGGCGATAGCGCGATAGCGCGGTCAACGGAAAATAGAGCCGATAGAGATGGTACTTGAGGTAAAAGACTTTTGGGAAGCCTGTTCCGGTATAGAAATTCTCCTCCCAGTTGCCGTCGGGGGATTGATGTTCGACAAGCCAGTCGATGGCCCTTTGCGCGGCGGGATCGTTTGGCCCGGCGGCGGCCAGCAGGCCCATCGCGCCCCAGGCGGTTTGCGAGGCCGTGCTTTGGCCCTGGCCCTTGAGCGACGTGTCGTGATAGCTGAGGCAGGATTCGCCGAAGCTGCCATCCGGTTTTTGCACGCTGCGCAACCAGTCGGCGGCGCGTTGGACGTAGGGCTTGGTCATGTCCTCGCCGATGGCCCACAGGCCGGTCAACACCTGCCAGGTTCCGTAGACGTAATTGACTCCCCATCGGCCCCACCAGGCGCCGCAGGGGTCTTGATGCTTTCGGATGAAGGCGATGGCCGGGGCGACGGCCGGATGATCCAGGCGGATTCCGCAATGTCCCAGTCCTTCCAAGACGCGGCCGGCGATGTCGGGGCAGCTTGGGTCCTGCATGGCGTTGTGGTCGGAGAAGGGGATTTGTTCGAGGATTCGGCGATCGCGGGTGCGGTCGAACGCCGCCCAGCCGCCGTCGGCGTTTTGCATGTTGAGCAGCCATTTGAGGCCGCGGGCCTTGGCGTGGCGGGCGGCCTCGCCGCCGAGTTGGCTGAGCGTCGCCAGCACGATCGCCGTGTCGTCGACGTCCGGGTAATGCGGATTGGAGAATTCGAAAAACCATCCGGACGGCTCGACGGGCGGGCAATTCTTCTGCCAATCCGCGACGACCCGGCATTCCTTTTCCAGAAGCCAGGCGATGCCCCGCCGCGCCGGCTCGGATTCGGGGCTTAGCCCCGCCTCGGCCAGCGCGTGCATGGCCAGGCTGGTATCCCAAACGGGCGAGACGCAGGGCTGAAGGCGGATGGTGTCGCCTTCCTCGATATAAAAGTCCCGCAAATCCTTGTGCGCTTTGACGACGCGCGGATCGTCATCGGGATATCCCAATGTCCGGAAGACGATCAGCATGTAAACCATCGGGGGAAAGATCGCGCCCAGGCCGTCGGAGTTTTCCATGCGATCGAGCAGCCATTTTTCCGCCGCCTTGATGGCGCTGGCGCGCAGGCCGGCGATGGGGAATTGGTCGTACATCTTGAGGAATTGATCGACGCGGAGAAACCAATCGCGCCAGGATCGGGGAAACCCGCGGCGCGGCTTGGCGACGCGATTGGCGGCGGCATGGTCGATGTACAGCTCGGCGATCCCCATCCACGCGGGCATGGGCCGGGTGTAACGCAGCGTGGTCACCAGCGACAGCGGCAGGATCATCGTCCGCGTCCAGGCCGCCACGTGATACAGACTGAAATAAAACCAATTGGGGACAAAGACGATCTCCGGGGGAATGCTGGGGCAGGCGTCGTAACTGATCTGACCGAGGGCGGCGAAGAAAAACCTGCTGTAACTATTGCATTTTTCCGCGCCCCCCATGGACAAGACGACCCGCCGTGCGCCGGCCATGTGGGCGGCGTGGGGATCGTCGCCCATAAGCTTCAGCGCGTAATACGCCTTGGCGGTGGCGGACAGATCGGACGGGCCGCCGGGAAACAGGCTCCAGCCCCCCTGGGGATTTTGCAGGCCACGCAGGTAGTTGGCGATCTTGGGAAGGTCCGGGTCACTTTCATGGCCAAGGATGAACTTGAGCAGCAGGTATTCCGACTCCAGGATGCTGTCGCCCTGGAGTTCACCGACCCAATATCCCTTGGGGTTTTGCAATCGAAGCAGGGCGTCCCTGGCGTTTTGCCAGGCGATTTCGAGTCGATCGGATGTTTCCGCCTGAGCTTGCGGCGGGGGCGGGGCTGAAAGGTTCAGCGAGATATTCACTCGAGGGGAAATTACTCGCCGCACTGGCGGGGGACAAGGGTCTATCATTCATCGAAACCTAGTACGAGTAGGGTGGGTGATTACCACCACGATTACCACGATATCCTAAATCCTCGCCAATGGCTAACCGAATCATCCTCGTGGAAAGGGGCTCTCTTATTGCAACTCCACATAGTCCAAATCCGGATTCTGGATCAATTCCATGATTAAACCCGCGTGACGGCGCAATAGCGCCTCGACTTGATCGCGGGTGGCGTTGCCGCAGCACAACCAAATCACCTTCGGCGGCCCCCCGTACAGCCGGCTTCGTTCGACAAAGTCCGCATCGAAAGTCACGATAGCGTAGCCCTGCGATTTGGCAAAGTTCCAGATGTAGTCGTCTGCCGATTGATCAAGGCGCTCGGTGCGCACGTGCGTCGAGTTGGGGAAAAGGTCCGACAATCGCCCAGGCAAGCGATGGCTTAGATTCTGGTCAAACAGCAGCTTCACTTGCCGGGGCCTACCAGATGATGATCGCGGTCGGCGGCGTATGCCAGCGCGGCGCGGATGTCATCGACGGTCAGTTCAGGATATTCCTCGATGATTTGTTCGATGGTCATCCCGATGGACAACCAACCGAGCACGTCGTAAACGGTTATGCGCATGCCGCGGATGCAGGGCAGTCCGCCGCGCTTGCCCGGCTCGATGGTGATGAACTGCCGGTAATCCATGCTTTTAGTGTATGGGTCGGATTGGGTGGGTCAAGAGAAATGCAACGCGTTGGCCGGCGAGGTTGCGAGCTTGCTGGCCGCATTTGACCGGGAAATAAACGGCCTCAAACCGGAGCCATACTGACGATCCAAATCCCCAGCGCAACCCCAACGACAAACGTGCCCCATATCATCGCCAGCCATCCAGTCGACCGAAATCCCAGAAAAAATCCGTTGAGATTGCGACAGCACGCCCACGTCAGGCCCCCTTGAACCGCCCAAGCCGCCGCCGACAGTGCGATGAACAAATGCAGCATTTGCCGGCTGCTTTCAATCTTCGCCCGGTTGCGCCACTTGGTGGACGCGTGCTGCTCGTGCCAGAGTTCTTCGTATGCTCCGAAAGCCATACACGGGGCGAAACCGGCGGGAAAGGAGGTGAAGATAAGCGCGAAAACGATAGGCCATTTCAGTAACTTGACGAGCGCCGCCTGACTTACGTCGGCCGTCGGTCTGTTGGGTGTCATGGACATTGTATTGGGCCGATTCGGCGGGCCGGAGCGGTAGTTATTCCACGGTGATGAGATAACTTACCATCCACAGCTCGAGTTGTTCCAACTTTGCTTTCCATCGCCGTTTGAAGCCTTTCATCCAGGCGCGATTCTTGGCACTGTCTGGAACGTCCACGACAAGTCGGATGAGGCTATCCCGATACAAGACACCGGCATGTTTCCAATGTCCCTCAATGCGCTGAGTCTCGTAGCTGGCGGCGCCAAACCGTTCGACTATCTCGAAAACAGCGTCAGCCAGCCACTCGTCGGGAACGTTCCGGCCGTCGTTGAACTGAAGGGGCAGCAGTACCTCGAATCGCCGCCACCTGCTGTTCATAGCTGGCCTTGCCTTTCACGCTGAAGGGGATGTTCTGCTCGGCCAGCGCCTCCAAAGCGGCCCCCGGCACGAGATGCTCCCCGCTCTTGAGCACCCGCCCAGAAAATCGCCCCAGCAGAAAGGCCAGCGCCTTTCGCTCCGTTGGGCGATTCTGGAAGGTAATAATCACCATGATGACTACATTATTATCCTAAATCCTCGCCAATGGCTATCCGGCCGCTTTGCCGATATGATCGACCGATTCATTAAGGATACGTCTGAATCATGGATATTGACTTTGCCGCATGGCTGGAGCAGTTTGACGGTCAAGCGTTCGATCTGCATCAGCAGCATCTCAATCCCGCATTTGTGAAGATGTTGCGGGCCATCAAATTCGATAGGCGCTACGTTCGCGGCGAGGGGTGTTACCTCTGGGATGAAGAGGGCAACAAATATCTCGACCTTCTCACGGGCTGGGGCGTCTTCGCCCTGGGGCGAAACCATCCCAAGATCAAATCAGTCCTGAAGCAATTGCTCGAAATGGACCGCCCCAATCTGGTGCGGATGGATTGCAGCATTCTATCGGGCCTGGCGGCGCAGGCGCTGGTTCGGCACGTTCCGGACGGCCTGTCGCGGGTGTTCTTCACCAACAGCGGCACCGAAACGGTCGAGGGCGCCCTGAAATTCGCCCGCTGCGCCACCGGACGGCAGAACGTGATCTTTTGCGACCATGCGTTCCACGGGTTGACGCTCGGATCGCTCTCGGTCAACGGCGATCAATTCTTCCGCGAACAGTTCGGAGAAATGATCCCCGGCGGGCGGAAAATCCCCTTCAACGATTTGCCGGCCCTGGAAAAAGAGTTGAGCACCCGCCGGGCGGCGGCCTTCATCGTCGAAGCCGTGCAGGGCAAGAGCTGCGAGGTGGCCTCGGACGATTTCCTCATCGAGGCGCAGCGGTTATGCCATAAATACGGCAGCCTGCTGATCGCCGACGAGGTGCAATGCGGCCTGGGCCGGACCGGCAAATGGTTTGCCTTCCAGCACTGGCCGGACGTGGAGCCGGACATTATCTGTTGTGCCAAGGCCCTGTCCGGCGGATATGTGCCGGTGGGGGCGGTCATCACCACGCCGAGGATCATGGACAGCGTCTTCAGCTCCATGGAGCGGTGCGTCGTGCATTCCAACACGTTCGGGCAGAACGACATGGCGATGGCCGCGGCGCTGGCGAGCCTTCACGTCATCGAGGAGGATCACCTGGTCGAAAACGCCGCCGCCATGGGGGATTACGTCATGAAGAAGCTGCGTCCCATTGCCGAGGCCTGCCCGTTCGTCTCGGACGTGCGCGGCAAGGGATTGATGTTCGGCCTGGATTTTGCCCGCCCGCAATCGTCGCTGAAGCTCAAGATGGCTTGGGACATGCTTCACAAGCTGAACTTCGGGGTCTTCGGGCAGATGATTATCATCCCCCTGATGGATCGGCATCGGGTCCTCACGCAGGTCGCGGGATATCACACGGAGGTGATCAAATTCCTTCCGCCGATGATCGCCACCCGCCAGGACATGGACTGGTTCCTGGCGGCGATCGACGACGTGCTGGTCGACGTTCAGCGCATCCCGGGCGCGGCCTGGGACACGGTTTCCGGGTTGGCCAAACGCGCCATGCTCGCCTGACATGGATTTCCTTTATCGCCGGATTCTCATCGCGGTCCTCGCCATCGTCAGTCATCCCTGGACCACGTTGGCAGTGGTTTTCCTGACGGCAGCGATGTGCGCCGGGGCGGCGATCGGGTGGTTGACGGTCTCGACGGACCAGAACCAGCTTTTTTCCTCCAAGCCCTGGTTCTTCCACGATTATCTTCAGTTCATCAGCCATTTCCGGGAGAACGAAGCGGTTTACATCGTGATCGAACCGCGCGATTCTGCTTCCAAGCCGCCGATCGCGCGGTGGACCGCCGCAGCCGATCGCGTCACCGAGCGGCTGAGGGGAATGCCCCAGGTCATCGACGCCTATTGCCGGATTCCCCTGGAGCAGCTTGGAACCCAGGCGATCCTGTTTGAAGATCCCAGGAAACTGCCGCAACGCTTCGCCGAGGCGCAGGGGCTGGGACAACTGGCGGCGATCTGGGGAGCCAAGCCCAACCCGATTACCGCCGCGTTGGGCTCAACTCCCATCGAGCGCTCGCTGGCCGGCGCGGCCTTGAAACCGGATGAACAGACCGCAAACTTCATAGCTCATCTTGCCGATTCATGGGACCAGGCGATCCGTCAGCCGGGCAAAAAGCTGAGCGTCGGCGACGGGGTCACCGATTTCCGCGCCATCATGGCGGCCAATCCGTTGGAGTTGGGCTATTCCTACGTCCGCGACGAAACCGACCACTCACATTATCGAATTCTCGTCCAGGTCTTCCCCCAGCGCGAATTTAATTCGCTCACCAGCGTCAGCCGCACCGTTTACGCCATCCGCGACGCCGCCATCGACGCCGGGAAGGATTTTCCGGAATTTCAGATCGGAATCACGGGCCGGCCCGCGCTGGAAGCGGAGGAGATGCGCACCACCAACCAGGATACGCATCATGCGGAAATCATCGCGCTGATCGTGGTGTTCCTCGGCATGGTGGTGATGTGGCGCTCGATCTGGCTGGCGTTGGCGGCGGAAATCGCGCTGGGGGTCGGCATCGCCTGGACCTTCGGCTGGGCGACGGCAACGATCGGACAGCTCAATCTCCTGTCCCTGGTTTTTCTCATCGCGCTCATCGGCATCGGGATGGATTATCTGGTGCAGATTCTGTCGCGGTATCGGCTGGAAGCGCGGCGATACGAGCGCGCCGACGCGGTCTGGGTCCGGGTGTTCAAGCACGTCGGCCCGCCCATCAACACCGCCTGCCTCGGCGCCGCCGGGGCGTTCTTCGTCGCCATCTTCACCGATTTCCAGGGCGCGGCCGAACTGGGGATCATCGCCGGCGGTGGATTGCTGCTGTGCCTCCTGGCCGGATACGTCGTGCTTCCCGCCCTGTTGACCCTATTCCCGCCGAAGTTGAGGCCCTTGGACGTCTCCAAGCGCTACAAGCCCATGCGAAAATCGGGAGCGAAGTGGCTGGCGCTGCCGGCGGTCTGGGGCGCTCTGCTGCTGGCCGGCACTCGCTACATGCCCCGCGTTTCTTTCGATCCCGACCTGATCAAGCTCCAGGTCCCGGAACTGCCATCGGTCAAGCTCGTCCGCACCCTGCAAACCTGGTTCTCGGTGGTGCTGTCGAAAGACCTGGATCAACTTCGGCGGGTCCGCGCCGCCGTGGCCGGTTTGCCGGTGGTCGCCTCGACCGACAGCATTCTGAAAGCCCAGGACAACGCGGCCTGGCTCGGGCAACACGCCGCGCAGGTTCCGTCCATCGAGTGGACGAACCCCACCCCGGTCGGCGCAGCCGATTTGGCCGCGATCTCCAAAAAGTCGCGTGATTTGGCAGCGATTTTCCAGCAAACCAGTGCCGGCGCGGCAGGGGTGTTGCGGCAGTTCGCGGATGATCTGGATCATCTGTCCGGCGACGGCGCCGCTACGGCGGCGCGGCAATTGTCGGACTGGCAGCGAATCTTCGTCGCGGAGGTCCACGAGTTGATCGACGGGTTTCAACCCGGATCGCTGGACCTGGCCGCCGTGCCCCGGCAACTGCGGAGCCATTACGTCAGCGATGACGGCGAGTATGCCCTGTACATCTATCCCGCCAAAGACCTTTGGGACGACTCCAATCTCGACGAATTCGTTGGGGCGGTCGACGCCGCCGTCGCCAAGGCGCCCGGGGCTCCCCACGTCACGGGCATCGCATCCAACGTTCATCATACGGTGGAGGCGATTCATTCGGCGTTCTTCCATTCCACCCTGTACGCCCTGGGGCTGATTTTCGGGCTGGTGCTGCTGGATTTCCGCCGGCTGGGTCCGACGCTGGCGGCCATCAGCGTCCTGGGCATGGGGTTGCCGATGCTGGTCGCCCTGATGGGGTTGTTCGATGCGAGTTGGAATTTCGCCAACTTCTTCGGATTGCCGATCCTCATCGGCGCCGGGCATGAATACGGCGTTTTCATGGTGCACCGATACCTCGAAGCGAAGATGCATCCCCGCCGATCCTGGCGACGCTGGGACGTCAGCGACCGCGCCCTGCTTTTGTGCGCGTTCATCACCTCGAGCAGCTTCGGATTTTTCTGGCTCCTGGCGCAACACCGGGGCCTGAAGAGCCTCGGCCTGGTGATGGCGTTGGGGGTCGCCTGCATCTACCTGGCGACGCTCACGGTGCTTCGCCCGCTCCTGAAATGGCGGCTACAGCGGGAAAGCTAAAACTTGTACGTCACGCTTGCCAGCAGGGTGGGATAGGGATATCGCAGCGTCGATTGAAACTGGTCGAACTGGTTGTCGCGGGGAATGCGGACGATGTCGCCGAATAGATTGTACAGTCCCAATTGGAAATCCATTCCCTTCATCACGTCGCGCGAGGTCAGGACGACGTTGGTGATGTACGTCGGATGGGTGGATTGCCCCAGGTCGGAAGTCATTGAGCCGACGACCTGCGGCTCAACGGATAGGAAAGTGTGATTGTTGAGAATCGGCGCCGCGGCCGAGAGCCCGACGATCCACTGAGGTGAATGCGTCAGCCCATCGCCGTCGCGCTCAGCGCGATCGACGCTGCCGTAAAGTCGGAACGTCGCGCCGCTCTTCCATTTCTTGTCCAGCTGCGCCTCGAGGCCGCGGGCGAGGTCCGTGCCTTGGTTTTGGTATTGCTCTGATCCATCCGGAAGTTCCACGTCGTTGATTGCGTGGTGCAGTTGCCAGATGTACCCATCGAGCGTGGTGCGCCAGCCGTCGGCGAATTGCCGCTCCCACTCCAGCTCGTAGGTATCGCAGATTTCCGGGTTGAGGTTCGGATTGGGCGTGTTGGCGCCGGGGTCGGAATAGAACATCTCATAGATGTTCGGCGGTCGGAAGGCGCGGCCGTACAAGATCTTGAACGTATCCGTCGCGGTCGGCGTCAGGATCACCGCCGCCCGCGGGCTGAAGCTCGTGCCCACGCGCTGCACCTGGTCCACCCGGCCGCCCACCGTCACGTCCAGCCAACTCGTGATTTTGTCTTCTCCCTCGATGAACGCACCGGCATCGTTGTACGAAAGGCGGGTGTTCAACACGGTCCCGGCATTGCTGGTGTAATCCTGCTGATGGGTTCCAATCGCCTGCGTGGCATTTGCCCCCGCCAGCAGGTGAAATTGCTTCGTGGCCTGCCAGTCGTAATCGACTTCCTCCCCGATCCAGTTGTCGTAGGCCGTGGTGTTATAGATGTCGTCTTCGGCGTCGTACGCCCAATGCTGGTGATAGTTGTAATCGCCGTAGTAGGTCATCGCGTGGAGTTCCTGGTTGCTGGAAATCTCGTGGTCGAATTTGAACGTCGCGTTGGTGCGTGCTTCCTGCATGCTGCCGGGATTGAAAAATTCCGCGAGATACGTGGCGTCGGCGTTGTCCTGGTCGCGGCTTTCCGAGTCGAACGTCGCGCTGAATTCGCCCTTTCTGATCTTCAGGAATCCCGAATATACTCCGGCGTAATCGGAGTTGACGATATTTCCGTAGTAGTGCGCCGCGTCGTTCACTCCGTCAAACCGGAGATGGTTGTCGCCCTGGCTCGTCGAGCCGCTCACGTCGCCCATGATGTCCCAGCCGTCGTGGGTTTCATATCCAAACAAGGCGTTGACGCGGCCGGTCCATTGGGTGCCGCCTTCCAGTTTCGCCTGAACGCCGTCGATGTCCGCGCCGCTTTTGGTGACCACGTTGATGACGCCGAACACCGCGTCGGCGCCATAGAGCGCCGAGCCGGGGCCGCGAATGACTTCGATGCGGTCCACCGCTTCCATGGGGACGACGAAATCCTGGTCGACGTGGGTCTGGTTGAAAAGCATCTCTCGGGTGGGCCTGCCGTCCACCAACACCAGGATGCGGGCGTTCCATTCATCCGGCCTGAGAAAGCCGCGCACTCCCAGGAACCAGTTCAGCCCGTCGGTGTTGAGATAGAACCCCCGCTGGGTGCGAAGCGCATCGGCCAGCGAGCGATATCCGTAAAGTTGGATGTCATCGCTGGTGATGACGCTGACCGACGCAGCGGCCTCCCGTTGCGTTTGCTCCCGTTTCCCCGCCGCGACGACCACGGGCAGGTCGGTGTAAAACTCCAATTCCGGCGTTTCTTTGCTCGGCTGGGCCGTGGAAGGAGGGGCCAGGGATTCCGGCTCGGCGAACTCCGTGTCGGCCGGTAGCGAAGCGGGAGCCTTGGATGGCATGGTCGTGGCGCCGCCCCAAGCCGCCGCGCCGGCCACGCACGACAGCATTGCCACCACGATCTGTTGCATCCAATGTTTACGCATCGATCAGGTCTTTCATGCTCGTGTCGATGAATTGGCGGACGCGCTGGACCTCCTGGAGAAGTTCGGCGAGCGAGTCTTGCGCCTGGGCGACCGCATCGTCTTTGCCGAGTTGCTCCAATTCCCCCGCCAGCCGGCAGAGTCGCTCCGCCGACACGTTGCCCGCCGCGCCCTTGATCTTGTGCGCCGAGGCGCGGAGGGACTTGGCATCCCCGGCCTGGACGCACTGCGTCAGCTCGTCGGAGTAGGAACCGATAGCGGCGCCGAAGGTTTTCAACGCTCTGGCGGCCAGATTCCCATTTCCCATGCATCGGCGGCACAGGTCCTGCCAATTCACCGGCATCCCCGCCGCCGGGACGGGCGGTGTTGGCGCGTCTTGCGATTGCACCGGTGTTTGCGGCTCGGGGGGCTTCAGCCGGTCCTTGGGAATGACCGCCTGGATCGCGGCGAGCATCTCCTCGGCCTCGATCGGCTTGGTGACGTAACCGTCCATTCCCGCCGCCAGGCACAGTTCCCGGTCTCCTTTGATGGCGCTGGCGGTCAGCGCGATGATGGGCAGGTGGCGGGGCGGTTTCATTTCGCTTTCCAGCTTGCGGATGAGCCGGGTGGATTCGAATCCGTCCATTTCCGGCATCTGGCAGTCCATCAGGACCGCGTCGAACTGGTCCCGCATCGCCAGGTCCGCCGCCGCCCGGCCGTTCGCCGCCACCGTCACCTTGCAGCCAACCATTTGCAGAATCTCCTCCGCCACGATTTGGTTGACCTGGTTGTCTTCAGCCACAAGGATTCTGACGCCCGGCAGGCGCAGGGAAGGATGTTGAACGGCTTGGGGCGTCGGGTCGCGCGGCGAGCCGTCCACCAGCAGGCCGATGAGGGTGTTGAAAAGATTCGACGGAAGCACCGGCCGCATCAGGCACGCCGCCAGGTCCGTGTGGTTCAGCTCCAGAAGATTGGCCGGATCGATCGGCGGACCGAGCCCGATCACGAGGGTTCCGCGCGTGCGCGGATCGGACTTGATATGGCGCACCAGGCGAACGCCGGCGTTGTCGGGCACGTGGAGGTCGGCGATCACGATCCGGTACGCGTCGCCATCCGCCGAAGCGCGCAGCATCTGCATCGCTTCGCTGGGGCTGGAGGTGCTGTCGGCGCGCAACGACCAGCTCGAAAGCTGGGCGTGAAGACTCTGGCGAGAGGCGTCGTTGTGATCGACGACCAGGGCCCGCAGCCCGCGCAACACGGAGGATTCGCGTTTGACGGCCGGGGCCGCCGCGGATTCTTGCAAAAGCGCCGTGAACCAGAACGTCGATCCCTTTCCCTCCTCGCTCTGGACGCCGGTCTGGCCGCCCATGAGTTCGACGATGCGATGGGAAATCGCCAGTCCCAGCCCCGTCCCGCCGTATTTGCGGGTGGTCGAGGCGTCCACCTGCGAGAACGATTTGAAAAGTTTGTCGAGCCGGTCCTTGGGTATCCCCGGCCCGGTATCGCGGACTTCGACTTTGACGAGGCAATTCTTTTCCGGTTGCCGCGCCGCGGTGACGCTCACCGCGACCTCGCCGCGCTCCGTGAACTTGATGGCGTTGCTGACGAGATTGACCAGCACCTGGCGGAAGCGCACGAGGTCGCCGGTCACCCGGCGCGGAACCTGGGCATCGATGGCGCAGATCAGTTCCAGCTGTTTCTTCTCCGCCCCGTCGCCGAGCATCTGCGTCACCCCTTCGACCGCCTCCCACAGGTCGAAATCAGTCGAGTCCAGTTCCAGCTTGCCGGCCTCGATTTTCGAGAAATCCAGGATGTCGTTGATGAGATCGAGCAGGGAGTGCGCCGAAACGCTGGCGATATCGCCATATCGGCGCTGCTGCGAGTTCATGGGCGTCGTGAGCAGCAGGTCCACCATTCCGATCACGCCGTTCAGCGGCGTTCGCAGTTCGTGGGACATGTTGGCCAGGAACATGCTCTTGGCGCGGTTGGCCTCCTCGGCGGCAAGGACGGCCTGCTCCAGGTCGCTGGTGCGCTGCTTGACCTGGTCCTGAAGGGTGTCGGTGAACCCGCGCAGCTTCCGATCCCGCTCCAGCAGGGCCAGGCGCATGCCTTCATAGGCGTGGGCAAGGCGTCCGATCTCGTCGTTGTGACGGTCGTCGATGGGGCTGCTGAAATCGCCGCGGGCCATGGACTGGCTGGCACAGACCAGGTGTTGCAGCCGCCGCAGCCCGCTGCCCAGCGTGATGAACAGCACGAATGCCCCGAATCCAACCGATGCCAGGGTGACGGCGAGCGTGAAGCGGCTTTGCTGCCATTGCGCCTGACGCATCAGGTCCGTGGAAAGGCCGACCACGATTTTGCCGAATGGCCCCGCTGGTTTGGCGTTGGGTCGGGGGTCGGGGGATTCCGGTTCCAGCCCACCGCTGAATTGGTTGCCCGCGACCGTGTCGACCGCATGCTCGCCAAGGACGCAGCGTTCGGGATTGAGTGTGTCCGAGCGGTATGCCTCCCACGCCGGCTGGTCGCGCACCGCGACCACCAGCGGCTGGGGCGAATTGCCGTAGGCGGCGATGAACAGGATGTCGGGATCGCGCAGAAAGCTGTTGGCCAGGCGGGAAATCTCCGCTTTGTCCGCGACGTTCATGGGCAGTTCGCTGGCACGGGCGAAGCCCAGGGCGACGGAATCGGCGGAACGTCCCTCCTCGGCTTGGAGCTCATAGCGCATCTGAAGGATGCTGGCCGTCGCCGCCAGCGTCAGCGCCAGCGTCGTGATCGCCAGAGAGACGCCGATCACTTTCGTCCGAAGGCTCAGCCGTGAACACAATCTTCGCAGCATCTATTTCTCCTCGCTAAAGACGAAAGTCGCCCGCTTCACCAACTCATCGGGGATGTGGACGTTCAGTTGATTCGCCACCACGAGGTTGATCGCGATCTGGTAATCCCTGGGGCGTGCGGATTTGTCGGGATTAGGGTTGGGTTGCTTGAGTTGGTCGATGAGGTCGGCGGCCTGCCCCGCCTGGGAGGCGGGATCGATCCCCAGCCCCAGCATCGCCCCGGCGCGCACGAACGCCGGCGAAAACCCCCAGACCGGAATCTTTTCCCGCAGCGCCGCCAGGAGCAGCGTGCGCACGGCGGCCGTGTCGTAAACCTTCTGGTCCGCGCTGGTCCAGATCACGTCGACGCTCTTGTGGGTCAGGGCGTCAATGGCATCGGCGACGGAGGAATAATCGTTGGCCGCGACGGCCTCCAAATGCCAGCCGGAGGGAAGATTGTCCTTCATCGCTTGCAGACCCGCGCGCCCCGCCGCGGTATCCGAGCGGTAAAGCGTTCCCACCGTCCGCGCCGAGGGCAATGCTTCGGCGATCAACTTGAACTGATCCGGCAGGGCCACTTCCATCGTCACGCCCCAGCATGGCGAGCCTTTAAGCAGGCCGGCCTCGTCGGCATTGGCGACCATGCAATAAACCAATTCGATTCCGGCGGGCAGTTGGGCGTGCAGCCACGTCGCCGCCGGAGTTCCGATCGCCACCACCGTGTCGGTCGTCGAGATGGCGCTGCCGATGCCTGTGTCGGCCAGATCTTTCACCAGCACGCTCCGCACCTTGACGGTTGACAATCGCTCGCGGAACGTGGCCTCGGCCTGCTGGTACGGCGGGGCATCCGACGACTTGACGATCACCACGTCCGCCCGCGCCGTGGGCAAGGCGGCAAGGATCAGGACGATGCCCGGCAGCAAAATCCACCAGGGTCGCCCGGCTTTGGTGCGCTTTTCAGGCATAAGGACTCGATGTCACCCAATTTCAGGGGAACTGTTGAAGGTATCGGTAAAGCGGAGAACACCGTTTATGACGGATATGCGGCGCCGGTCCGGCGCCCAAGCCCGATAATCCATGGCGGGAGACGGGAAGTGAGGTAGATGACAAATCCGTTTCCGGGGTGCGGTCAGGCGGCGTCGGTCTTCGGCGGG